>CAYZYB010000007.1:0-20049 GCA_964481505.1 uncultured Planctomycetaceae bacterium
GTCATAGACGTCTCGAGCGTCAGAAGCGTATTTTCCGTCCGGATGGTTCGCGAGGTAGTCTTTTGCTTCGTCTCGCGCAGCCTGCTGAGCGAACTTGTCGCCCCGCATCCCTTCACTCCAGGCGTCGAAGTAATCGTCTTCGCCTTTGTGTATGAACCACGCTGTAGCGCCGATCATGACCAGCAGACAGGTGACGAGAAACCACGTTTGCTCATGGAATGGGACTGCGGCCTTCTTCTTTTTTTTCTTTTTCTTCTTCTTCGGCTTCTCCGCAACACTGGTCTTTTCAGACTTTTCTGCCTTTGTAGCTTTGCCGCCTTTTTTTCCCTGAGGCAACACGTTCTGCCCGATGACTGTATCCGCCATCACAGCGTTACCTTCGGTCAGCATCTGCTCACGAATTTCTCCCAGCCGAGTATGCACGGCCAACGCGTCATACGGTCGATTGTCCGGGGCTTTGGCCAGTAATTCTTCGATGAGAATGTCGAGCGGAATCGGACATTCGGGCACCTTCTCGCAGACGTTATAGGGATCGTCCTTGAGATGCTGCATCAGCATGTCCATCGGGTTTTCTGATTGAAAGGGTGTCTCGCCGACGATCACTTCATACAGCAGGCATCCCAGTGCGTAGAGATCCGTCTTTCGCGAAATCGCGGGGCCTGCCTGGATCTGTTCGGGGGCCATGTAGGCATACGTTCCGACTGTTTTTCCCGCCGCGGTCAACGCAGTGGCTTCTGTGTCGCGAGCAATCCCGAAGTCGCCCAGCTTGAGCCTTCCTTTGCGTGTGATAAACAAGTTGGCCGGCTTCAGATCGCGGTGAATGATGCCGGCATTGTGAGCATGCTCAAGAGCCGAAGAAACCTGTCGACCGACCTGAATGGCCTTATCCCATGTCAGTCGATCTCGCTTCCTGAGAATATCCAGAAGCGAACCGCCGTCGACATATTCCATCACGTAGTAGCGCTGATCTTTGTCCAGCCCGCCGCCGTAGTACTTGACAATATTCGGGTGGTTCAGCCGCTTCAGGATTTCCATTTCCCGTTCGAAACGCTTCACGACCTTGGGGTCCGACATCAGTCCTGGAGACAGAACTTTAATGGCGACCGTTTTGCCGTTTTTCAGATACGTGGCCGAATAGACGACTCCCATGCCGCCAACCCCGATTTGGTCTTGCAGTTGGAATTGTCCTATCTGCCGATCGGTCATGGATTGCGAAGCCCTGGTGATGGTGTTTCTCACGAATTTCTCATTCTGCCATACAGCGCAAAGTGAAACAACAGGCATGCAGCGATTGGTTCGAAACAACACGTTCAACAGAGCAAATCAGAGTTGCGACCGCTTGAAAACAGCGTCCGGTCGAATCCGATACGCCTGAAGTAACGATTGAACCAATTGAGAGACCCGCAAATCGCCTACGATGAGGGAACTACAGCGAAATCCAAAGCAAACTGTATTCCGTTGGCGGAGAACCTTGACTTCGAATGGCTTTTCGCCCGAGACTGTTAATACCTGATGATTAGTCAAGCCAGCTTCGGTCGCTTAAGAGAGCACAAAATTCCCGCTGGCTTTCCATCCACCATCCATCGATTCATGTTAGCGCAGCTCATACCAGTGAATGGTGGTCCGCCCATCACGCTCACAAAACCGATTACGGTTATCGGCCGTAGTTCGCGCTTGTGCGATCTTGCTGTCGATCATGGCAGCGTTTCGAAATTGCACTGCATCCTGGTGAAGACCGATGGACTGATCTACATGAGGGACCTCGGCAGTACAAACGGGACGCGAGTCAACGGTCAGCGAGTTCTGCGCGGAGCCCTGTTGCCGGGCGACCAGATTTCGTTTTCCGGAGCAGTCTACAAAGTCCATCTTGGTCCTGACCCGCAGCTTTCTGCCGGCGGTATTCTGCTTGAAGGCCCCACCGATGCCCCCGGCAAGCCACCGGAAGTTGTTATCACAGCGGACGAAGAAATTCCCGTCGTGCAACCTGAGCCAAAGTCGCTGAATGATTCCGATCTCCTGGCCGCAGACTGACGCCATTCGTCCTCTGATGTCGGGGGACGTGCATTGGCACGATACGCTGACATCGGCTTTGCGCGTTTGAGATCCGGCATTCGTTCTGGTAAACAGTGAGCAGCCTGCAACGGGCGCATCTCTGTTTTGGTTTACTCAGCACGAAGTTCCTTCCATGTTAGCCACGCGATTCCATAGATCTCTTGCCATCAATGCTGGTCGACTTGCAGTCATAGCGCTGATCGGTGTCGCCCTTTCGCCAGTCGCCCGCGCCGAACGTGACCCGATTCGGCTCACACATGGACCAATGCTGGGGCATGCCACGGCTTCAAGCGTTCGCATCTGGGGGCGTACGTCCGACGCCGGCGAATTTGTTGTCCGCTACGGAACAAGTGAAGCCGACATGAACGCCGTTAGCAAACCGGCGTCAACCACAATCGAACACGACAATACGGGCGTCGTTCAGTTAGAGGAACTGACATCTGACACAAAGTACTTCTATCAAATCTGGGTTAACGAACGTCCTCACGGACTGCCCGGCAGCTTTCGTACTTTGCCGAGTTCCAATGACACTCAGAATGCAGAACACAATCTCAGGGGCTTGTACAACTTCCGATTTCAAATTGGTTCATGTGCCAATCAGAATCCTCTGCACGGCAGCGGGCATCGAGCGACCACCTACGAACATCTGAACAACGACTGGGCCGATAAAGTCAATTTCCACATCATGAATGGAGACTGGCTTTATGAAGAACTACGCGAACATCCGCCGGAAGCGTGGCGGCTGACTCAGGGGCTTCTCAATTATCCACTGCCTGTGCAGGTTATGCCAACCGTGGTCGGCGTGTGGGAAAACTACAAGCTGTATCTCAGTCGCGGCGTGGAACTTGCGAAATGGCATCGCAATGTGCCCAGCTATTTTACTTTCGATGACCACGAACTGGTGAACGACATCTGGGGTTCTGCAGAAACCGGCAAACGTCATCGCCGTACGGTCTTTCGAGACATTGGAACTTATGCCTGGCACGACTATCTGGGCTGGGCCAATCCAATGGAACACAAACATCCGATTCACTTCGGCAAAGCCACGATGAAAGCAGGCAGCAACCTACTCGTCGATCCGAATTCCGATTTTTCAAAGCTACCACTGAAAGAGATGCTAAACCTCCACGTTCACTGGGGCACCGCTGAAGCGGGAGTTAATGACATCCGCTATGACAACGACGACGGGAATAAGAACTCCTACGTTTACGACATTCTTGAAGTGGTCGACAAACACACGCTGCGAGTTCACATGCCCGCAAAAGTCGACGATATGGACCTGAGCTATTCGATCGGGCGTCGTAGCTACGGGAAATTTCGAAACGCGAATTGTGAATTCTATCTGCTCGATACACGCGGCGACCGCGACATGCACGACGTTCGCGACCGTGACAAACCGGGCATTTCGATGCTGGGTAAGCCGCAGCGAGAATGGCTGTTGAAGTCGATGAAAGAAAGTGATGCTGACTTTTTCTTTGTGATCTCAACCGTGCCCTTCATGATTCCACACAGCGGCGCTGGTGGCTTTGAAGTAGACGCCGCCAACAAAGAAGAAGCGTGGACCGGTTTCTTCGACGAACGCGAAATGCTCATTGACGAATGGGAGAAACTCGGAAAGAAAGTGTTCGTCATGACGGGCGACCTGCACAACAGTTTCGCCATTAAGGTTACGGACAACGTTTGGGAATTTTGCTGCGGGCCGCACAACAGCGTGAATCACGTTCCCAAGCTGGATGAAAGCGATCGCCCGGCCACCGGTAAGTTCAAGTTCGGCCCACGAGAATGCGACATTCGCTGGAGCAGCTATGTTCTTCCGGATCTGCCCCGTCTGGAACGACTGTACCCGCACTATTGCGTGGTCCAGGTCAACAACGTCTTCAACATGCCCAAGAAACTGGGTGGAAAACGCTGGGTGGCCTACCCGCACCCACAAGTCATTTTCCAGTACTTTGATGGTCGAACGGGCGAACTCGCTTATGCAGAAGCGGTGTCGGTGGATCGGTGAGCTGCTCCTCCTGCTCGCCAGGAGGTTGCCGATCTTTCGTTATAGCGGAAGCCGTTAACGGTTTATTGATTTCATTATGGGGCATGTCTGTAACCTGCTGTTTGCATGGTGTTCGCAGACTGGCGAGTTGGATTGGGATAGCTTTGGCGGGCTAAAAAACTGCCCCTTGAATCGACCTCGAATTTCCTGACGATCTCCACTGCAAGCATCGTGGATCGGCTTTCTGTTCGGCGTGCCGACTACTTGACGCAGTAAACCGCTTCGTTGGATCGCAGAAAAATCCGTCCGTCTGAAACAGCGGGTGTTGCGTTGAAATCGGATTCGTCGAGTGGTTCGCTTTTTGCGATTTGCTTCATTTCCGGTGTGGCTTCGAAGACATACGCGCCGCTGCGGCGTGTGACGACCAGGATTTTGTTGCCGACTTTAATCGGTGATGCATAGACCGCTCGCCCGCCGGACTTTAGTCCTGAGAGTCGTGCTCGGGTCACTGTTTCACCAGATTTTGCATTCACGGTAAAAGCCTGCCCTTTGTCGCTCACCCAGAACAGGTGATCAGCAAAGAACAGCGGTGTCGGAACATAACTGCTGTCACGTCCCTGCCAAATGCGGTGAGTGGATGAGATGTCTTTGCGACCACCGCGACGAATCGCGTTTGTCTGTTGCTGCGGATAGCCGCCGAACGTGTAGAACATGTCGTCGCCAACAACAACGCTGGGGGTCACGTTGCCACCATTGTCGATTTCGCAAAACCAGCGAAGCTTGCCATTGGAAGGATTCAGTCCCCACACTTCGCCGGGCATTGAAATGACGGCTTCCATCACACCATCTGCCCCTTCGGTTAGCACGGGCGTCGCATAGCAAAGTGCCAGGCGATCGTAGTCTGCCCTCCACAGCTCTTCACCGGTTTTCGTATCCAGTCCCAGGATTGCTCGGCCTTCCTCTGATGCGTTGACGATCACAATTCCATTGTGTACCACGAGGCTGGAGCCAGATCCCCAGCGTTGATTGCTTGACTGCTGTCCGACATCCTTTTGCCAGACCTTCGTCCCGTCGACTGTCCATCCGACGACTCCGGCTTTGCCAAAAAACGCATACACATGCTGGCCGTCTGACGTGGGTGTCCCACTGGCATAGCCATGTTCCTGCAGATATCCGCTGTATGCATCTTCACGCTGCGGCCCCGGAATCGAGTCCTGCCAGATCTTCTTACCAGTCACCGCGTCAATGCAAATGATGTGTCGCTTTGCATCCGAATCCCGACCGGAATAGCACGTTACGAAAACGCGGTCTCCAACAACGATCGGTGATGACGATCCCTTTCCTGGCAAGTCGTACTTCCACGCAACGTCTTCTTCACTCGTCCACGTCAGTGGCAATTCGTCAGCGACGATTCCCTGTCCGTTTGCTCCACGAAAGCGACTCCAATCTTCGGCAAACAAACTGGAGCCAATGATTAAAGCGAGGACGAAGAATGCAGACGTGGGAAGTTTCATGATGCGTATTTCAGATAATTCATTCGAGCGAGTTGGGCCGAAGCGCAGAGTCGGCAGTCGTCATTCACGACTGCCGACTTCACCCACTTTAGATCGAGGTATGACAGCAGGTCAGCCTACTCAACGGGAGGACGTTGGCGACTCTGGCCTTCATCGCCAGCAGGTCGACCGCCATGGCCCGGACCGCCACCGGGTCCACCACCGCCCGGGCCATGATCTCCGCCACGTCGGGACATTTCTTCCGTTACTGCCTTTGCCATTTTTGTCAGCTCCGTTTTGCTGATCATGCCGTCTTTATTCGCATCAAACGTCATTGCGTGCTCTATGAATTGCTCGGGACGAGGCTGCCCATGTCCATGCTCACCGCCCGGTCCACGATTTCCACCCGGAGGGCCACTCTGACCACCGCGAGGTCCGCCTTGACCGCCGCCGTGACCAGGTCCGCCGTGGCCGTGACTGGGTTGGATTTCTTCGTCAGTCAACTGGCCATCTTTGTTGCGATCGAGCTTCTTTAGTGCTGCTGCCGCCCCGGTGATTTCGCGAGCCGAAATTACATTGTCTCCATCAGCGTCAATGGCTTCCATCACGGGATTGGGTGGCGGGCCGCCTTGATGACCGCCACGTCCGCCTTGCCCACCACGACCGCCGGGGGGTTGCGCCACAACAGTCCAGGTTCCGGCGATCGCAATCGTGGCGATGATGCATGTGAGTCGTTTCATGAGAGTCTCTCTGTGTAGATTGGTTTCGAAGAATCTGCGATTCGCCTGCCTGTCATCGCACTGATTCAAGGCGGCTGTTGATGTTCTTCTTTATGAAACGCGACTGCTTCAGATTGATTTCCAACGAATTGGGCAGAATCTAAAGTTCTGCAAAACTCAGCAGGGAACGCGCCGCTTCATGAATACAGTTGACGGCAGCAGGCCGTTTATGGCCGAGGCAGCGTTTTCAGCACTCGGGTCTCAGCGTCTTCAAAACGCCTTAACCAACTGCCGTAGGCTGGTGCCGTTGGAAACTGCCTTGCAAGTTGCGCCTGCAAGGTTGCTGCAGCACGATAGGCGGTCGCAGCTTCTTCCAAAATCGGGTCATGTTGTCCTGCTGGTGCTTGTTGAGCCGTTCGTTCCAGGACGTGTCCAAGCTTATTGTGAGTGTGAATCAGCGAAACGGTGTATTCGGGGACATGTGGATGTTGAGCAACCAGTTGGCGGCCAACGTCCAAAGCTTCCCGGAGCCGTTTTTCCACGTCCGGCAGGTCATTTGGATGAATCGCAGGATGATGTCGCGTGTTGACAGCAGAAAGCCCGTCCAGCAGAGAATGCTGGTATTCCGCAATGTCACCGAATTCGCTTACGAGTGTTCGCAGGATCGAAAGTCCGCGTTCTTCAGCATCCACTTCTTCGCGTGTTTGCAACGAATATTGCTCTGATGCCATGCCGCGAAGACAAGAAGCCAGCAATTGTCGACAACGTGGTTCACCCTCGTCGTCACTACACATCGATTCAAGAATTGTGATGGCTGCCACAAGATGCTTCCTGACTTCTGCGTCGGCATTGTGCGGTGGTTCCGGGCCGCGCCGTTGTCTGTGTGGCTCTAAGTGTGGCTCTCCGTGCGACTGCGGACGGTCAGGCGGCGAATCATCAACCGACATCGGGCTCTCGCCGGGCCGTAGCCTGCGAGTCAGCAGATAGTGGGTGCGGGCCAATTGAAACTGCAGTTCAGAATGTGGAGCTGCGCCAAGTGATTCGAGTTGAGTCAAAGCTGTTTCGTGTGATATTCGAGAATCTTCGGAACGCCCCAACATCAATTCGCTTGCGCCAATGTCGTTGTAAATGTTTGCCACGGCCAGTGAGGCCACCATCGAATCGACGGTATTGAGTCGTTGATATTCTTCGATCGCCTGACGAAAGGCTTCAATAGACTGTTCAAACTTTCCAAGTCGCTGATGAATGTCACCAACACGCTTGCGTGCTTCTACGGCGCGCAGACGGATTCCCGCGGAATCGTCACCCATTTCGGCCAGTTGGTCGAAGATCGGCAGAAGCCTTTCCAGCATGACCGCGGAATCACGCGTTAGTACAGGCGTTGGAAGACTTGCGTCGCCTGGCACCTGAGTTGATTGTTGTGGCAGCGTGTACTTTTGAAACACTTTGTCGAGTGCTTCCAGTGTGAGGTCGGTTGTCGTCTCCGCTCGCTGCCGCTGTATCCGTTCCGCTCGAAAACCAACTGATGTAACAACCGCAACAAGCATCAGTAAGGCCGCTGACAATGCCGTGCTGGCTGCCAGTGCGGGATTGCGTTTGGCCCATCGTCGCAGGTGTTCGAAGTGCGTGACCGGTCGAGCTTTGATCGGACGGTCTTCCACAAAACGAGCGAGGTCTTCAGCGAGTTCTTTGCAGGTGGCGAAGCGGTTCTCTGGATTCGCTGCAATCGCTTTTACGATGATGGTTTCCAGATCTCGCGGTACGTTTTCGTTCAACTGTCGCGGTTGAATTACTTTTGCCTCGGTGATCCGACGCATGATTTCCGCGTGGCTGCTGCTGTTTCCGGTCACAGGCTGCAGCGTCACGAGTTCGTACAGCGACAACCCCAGCCCGTATTGATCGGTACGTTCGTCGCAGCGTCCGTGAAAGTGTTCGGGGGCCAGATAGCGCAGGGTTCCGGAAAGAATGCCTGACTGCGTCGGCCGGCCATCTTCGTCCTGTCTCGCCAGTCCGAAGTCAGCCACCCAGAGAACTCCACCTTCCTCAAGTAAAAGATTGGCCGGTTTGATGTCTCGGTGAACAGTGCCTTGTGAATGAGCGTAGTTCAGTGCGTTGGCCGCCTGGATTCCAATTGCAGCGACATCGTGCCAGTACGACGGCGAGTCGTATCTGAGCTGTGGGTTCGCGTCTGCTTCATGTTCTACTTTCCCATTACCCTTGTGCTGTTGTCGCAGTCTGTCGACGACGACATCCAGGCCTTGTCCCTGAATCAGCTGCATCGCGATGTAGTGCAGCCCGTTCGCTTCTCCGAAATCGAAAACGGGCACGATATTTGTGTGATGCAGTCGAGCGGCGGCCTGCGCTTCCTGGTGAAATCGCTGAATATCTTTTTCAGTGTTCAGGGAGAACATTCGCAACAGTTTCACGGCTACCTGCCGACGCAGGCTGGTGTGTTCAGCTTCATAGACGATTCCCATTCCGCCACGACCGATTTGGCGTTCCAGCCGATACTCACCCAGCTGATACGGTAAATCGGGGCCATCCTGATGATGGTCGACAACCGTCCGTTTCCATTCCGATGACAGTGATTTGATGGCTTCCAGGGCTGGAAAGACCTCCTGAATATCGACAGCCAGATCCGGATACTTTGCAGCGTAGTCTTCCACTGTGACAGATTCGCCATTGGCTCGGCGTTCGAGATATTCGTCTGCCAGCACTTCAACGAGAACGCGGTCGTCGTCATTTGGAATGTCATCGTTTGCTGCGACTTCGTTCACCGCTCCGTCTCCAAATCCGAAGACGGTCCCATGACCTGCTGCAAACGCTTTAGTGCTCGAATGTACCGGAGGCTGGCTGCGCTGGGAGCGATTTTCAGGACTTCAGACACCTCGGTATTCGTTAGTTCTTCGAAGTTCCGCAACGCAAGAATTTCCTGATCGATCGGATTCATTTGCTCAAGTGCCGACTGGATCTGTTCGATCGTTTCCGCACGCTGTATGGCCTGGCTGGGTGACGTTAGCTTGCCAACCAGCAACTGGGCCATCGAATTGAGAGTGGTTTGATCACCCCCCAAATGGATCGACTGTTCGCGAGCAGCATCGCGTGCCTGAGTGCCCAGATGGCGGCGATGTGCGTTCATAAGTGTTTGCAGTGTGATCAGCCTCAGCCAAACATAGGGTGACGCTTCTGCCTCAGTTTTAGCGAAGTGTTCCAGACGGGTTTCCGCATCGATAAAGGCGTCCTGCAGTACGTCGTCGACATCGATTCTGCGAATCAGCCGGCGATCCAAACGGAAGTGAACCATTTGCCGCAAACGCTCCTGACACAGCACAAACAGATCTCCCAACGCTCCTTTGTCACCGCAGCGCAGGCGGTCGGTCACATCATTGGGGATCCCGTGTTGCGGCATGAAAGGAAACTCAGTGCAGAAATTGAACAACGCGCGACTCTGCAGCTTAGAGGCCCCGTGATGTTAATTGGGTGATCTGTATGAAACGCATTGGACCCCGAAATCTCCGATGTTTCGGCAACGAATTCTCTGAATTTGAAAATCCGGGCAGATTCCAGGTCGTGGTGTGTTGAGCTTCGCGTTTTACAGGAATGGCGATGGTGTTCAAGACACAGTTGCGCTCTTGTAGCCCCTTCTTACTCTGCTGGTTTGTCTCGATCGTCTATTTTGGTCGGCGCCATTGGAAGAAACTGAACTGCGTCCGCAATGACATACTTTCCGTCGGTGCCTTCGCTGGAAATCCGCACCCAGCTTTTTGCGCCCGCTTGAAATCGGAATGTGCCCAGCGAACGAAACAGTCGATTGTGTTGAGGAATTTGCTGTTGGTTAATGCGGATGGTTGTTTCTCCGTCCGCATGATGAATTGTGACGGGCGTGTTCGTTGAACGTCGCACGTTGTAGCAATGAGATACTCGGACTTCGTACTTTCCTGAGGCTGGTATGTTCGGCATGTAAGTGACGCTGCTCTTGCCTTTCCCCAATTTTTGATCGTGCAAATATCCGATGCCGACATACGGCGGCGTGTGGGTGGAATACTGCCAGTTTCCAACAAGGACGGCATCCGTTTCGTCCATCACGATTCCGGGCAGGCGTTGTTTGTTCTTCACGATGAACGGGACCAGTTCCGGCTTGTCAACTTCACCGGGGCGGTGTGTGTTGGCGAGCGCATCCGGATGCGGTTTCACTATTGATGACAATGTTGGACGAGTGTCATCGCAGCGAATGGCGGAAGCTGTCCAGAGGACGCTTACGAAGATCAGCAGGGTGAGAAACGTACGTTTGGCGGCATCCATGTTGGCTGTTTCTGTTCGCGCCTAACCCAATTCAGACGATGGGAGATCTCATTCGAATCGCGGTCGTGTTACTTTAGGTTAATCCAATACCTTAAAATGGCGATGCAGCTTGGAGCGTGAGTGATGGTCCCGTTGCAGACAGCTGCGTACGCTTCCTGAGAAGTCATTTTTACGCAGTTGATTTGTTCGGTGCCTTCGGGGTTCGCTTCCTGAAACGAAAGGTCTGTTGCCAAAAACAGTACCGTTGGCGAAACGACGCTGGCGGTGAATGGGTCGACCGTCGTGAGTTCCTGCCACGTCTCGGCGATGATTCCCAGCTCCTCAGCAAGTTCTCGTTTCGCACATTCGATCGGACGTTCGTCGTCGTCGCGGCCGCCACTGACGGCTTCGATCGTTGTTCTTCCGACAGCGTAGTGAAATTCTTCTGTGAGGTAGACGGCATCGTCCTGGAACGCCACGACGCAAACGCCCGGTTTGATTGTGACAACGCTGTGAGTTCCCGGAGCGCCATCGGGGCGAATGACGTCGTCCTTTCTGACGCGAAGCCACGGGTCTTCATAGACCGGATTCGTTTTCAGAATTTTCCATGGACCGTGTTGGCGCGGGGTGTTAGGTGTCATGGTTGATGCTTCATTCTTGAGCGGTGAGAATGTCTCGTTTGTCGTCAGTTGTATCACAGTCGTCCTCAATCGGATCACGTCTTTCGAACGCGAATTGCACGATGACTGGGTTTCTTTTTTGGACGTAAGTCGTTTGTGTGTATTTGGTTGCGGTGAAATGTATGTGGGAAAGTGTTGTAAGGAATGCCGTTCGCATTTGTTGAGTGTGTAACAAATTCACTCAGAAGGAACTGAGACTACATATTCGAAATTTTTTCGATTCGCGTTCTGCTGTTCACTTCAAATTGTGCGGTTGCTGAATCGGAAGAAATGGAATGAGAACTTTCTCGTCTTGTAACGTGGGCGGCCTGATTCACCACGGAGCAAATGGCTTGAATCTGTTCTTACGACGAAGCGTGTCATCTTCGTTACGAGGCGGAAAGTTCTTTTTTGGGTTTACACAACTTCATCTAAAGAGGAATGAATCAAATGAAACGATCAATCATGATGTTGATGCTGGCCGCTGGTGCCATGCTTTTCGCAACGACTCCTGCTGCCAATGCAGGTTGGAATTACGGAGGCCGGGGAATTGGTATTTCGCTGAACTACGGCAACGTTGGCTATGGCGGCGGATACAATCGCGGTTACTCAACCGGATACCGTGGTTATTCTAATGTACGCCAGCGTTCCGTCTATCGGTCCGCTCCTGTCTATCGGTCTGCTCCAGTTTACCGATCGGCTCGGCCATCGAGCTACGGATACGGTGGTGGATACGGCTACGGTGGTGGCTATGGTCGCAGCAGTTGTGGCTACTAGGCCAGCAGGTTTACTGTGCAGCTGCCGTTTCGGCGCTGAAAACGTGAAACGAAATGAGCCTCGCACTTTGTGTGCGAGGCTTTTTTTTGCGCAGATCGAATTGTCATTGGCGACCTGTTTCGATCTGGAGTCCCGCAAGGTTACTTCCGAATGGAAGATCGAATGGAAGATCGAATGGAAGATCGAATGGAAGATCGTATGGAAGATCGTATAGTAGATTCGATGGGCTGCGGGCCTCCCGCATTAGGTCAGTTCCCAGCCTTCTCGGTATTCACGCTTCAGGAACTTGTCAGCTTCTGGTGCGTTTGTTGCCTTCATGGCGGCGGCGTCCCATTCCAGTTTTTTGCCGACACGGAAGGCAACGTTGCCGAGATGATTGGCTTCGGTCAGCCAGCCGGCATATTCGAAGTTACAGGTTGTCGGTTCTCCCGTTTTGGCGGCGTGAATCCATTCGGCATGGTGTCCGCGCGACGGAGCGATGAACGGTTCCGGCGGGGTGAAGTCCTTAAATTTGTCTTCCGGCAGTAGCAGATGCTTGCGGTAGTCGGACAGCAACATGCCGTCGTCGCCCACGAATAAAACGCCGCTGCCCCAGCGCGGAATTTCATTGGCCTTCCACAATTCGGGCTTGTTGGTTCCCTGATACCAATTGATTTTAACCGGAGGCATGTTATCGCGTTGTCCATATTCGTAACGCACTTCCATTGATGCCGGTGCGATTTCCGGATGCGGCGCCGGGCCGAATGCTTCGACCGTTAAAGGTGCTTCCAGGTTGAGTGCCCAGAATGCCAGATCGATCCAGTGGCTTCCGAGGTCCGACATCGTACCGTTGCCGAAGTCCCACCAGCGATACCATTTTGGCCCTGGGAAATAGATATTGTTGAACGGTCGATACGGCGCTGGCCCAAGCCATAGATCCCAGTCAACGCCATCTGGCACGGGGTCTTCTGTGGTTGGTCGGTTTTCTACGTAGACACGATCCTTGTTGGCGACGAAGTCTGTCTCTGACTGCCGCCCCCACGCTCGCCCCACCCAAACGTGGCATTCGCGAACCGGACCGATCGCTCCGGATTGAACGAGTTCCACTACGCGGCGGTAGTTATCACCAGCGTGGATTTGCGTTCCCATCTGCGTCGCGACGCCGGCTTTCATGGCCGCTTCACGAACAACGCGTGCTTCGTACACGTTGTGCGTGAGTGGTTTTTCGCAGTAGACGTGTTTGCCGAGTTTTAACGCGGGTAGCGTGGCCAGAGCGTGAGTGTGTTCGCACGTGCTGACAACAACCGCGTCGAATTCGTCGGCATGGTCCCACAGCTTGCGGAAGTCGGTTTCTGTTCGAGCCTTCGGGAATGCCTGCGCGGCGCGACTGAGATTTTGTTGGTTGACATCGCACAGAGTGACGATGTTTTCTGAAGAGACTCCCTTCAGGTTGCTGCCTCCACGACCACCGCAGCCGATGACGGCGATGCGCAGCTTGTCGATATCAACAATTGGTGGTTTGGTTTTTTCGTCAGCGGAAAGATTCCTTGCAAATGCCAGAGCGCTGCCGGTAACGGCGGAAGATTTCAGAAACTGGCGACGGTTGGAGGCTGGAGGTTGTGGCATGAGAGGTTTCCTGGGGAGGATCAGTGAATGATGATCATTGGGCCGGGAGTTTTAATCGCCAAAGTGGCTGTTGCTTTCGTTCGCTGTTTAGAAAGAGTGACTGAGCGGTGATATCGAAGCAGATGGATTCGCCCTGTTTTCGTGGCGGCAGGTTAATCGTAGTCGCCGGACGACCGAATGCATCGGCCCACGATTCCTTCGGTTGTCGTTTCACAAGAATACCATCTAGCATCGTGCCGACCGCCATGGTGCGACCATCGGGAGAAATATCCAGTGCAGTGGCGAACGGGATGAACGGGCTGGCAATTTTTTTCGCTTTGAGCTTTTGCTTGTCGTCGTTCAAATCCAGCGGCAGGACATACAGCCCACACTTATGGGGCAGAGCTTTTGTTAGTAGCAGGATCTCGCGGCGCTCTGCGTCAACAGCGACACCTTCGCAGTCGTGAGGGCCGTCTTCGAATTCCAGTGTGATTCGAGATTCGAAATCACAGTCCGTTGAAACTTCCTTGTCGCTTTTCTTAATGACGGGTTCCTTCAGTAAGTAGAGTCGGCATTTGGGATTCTTCTTTCCTCGCTGACGGTCGTTATCGCCAATATCACCGATTAGTAACCAGGATTCGTTTTTGATCCGGAAGGAGCACATATCTTCCCAGTCAAAATCGTCTGCGTCATCTACTTTGACAACGGCTTTTGTCTTGCCGTCGGGGCCGACGAGGAAGAGTCTTGGTTTGTCGCCGGAATCGTTGTGGATCCAAACGCATCCGGGACGAAGATGGCTGGCGGCCAGTCCACTACTTTCCGACAAACGCTTGTCCTTGACGATAGCGACTTCAGAAAAGTCGTCGGCGTTTGCTGGCGGAATGCAGCGAATCAGGAGCATCCAGAAGATGACAGATTGGAGGCACGGTTTTGGCATCGCTTCATGATAATACACCGTGTCAATGCATGCGAATGATGGCAGGCATAGGTTGTCACAGTGGCTGTTGATCGGACGTTCGCTACACTTGCCACTCACACATCAATTTTCTGCCTGAGAGTTTTCGCCGGTGCCTTTTCATCTATTGTTTCCCTTGTGTTCAAGCATCCTGTTTGTGCTCGGGATGATGATGGCGAAACAGGCGATCGAGCGCGGAGCAAGTCCCTGGACGGGTACGTTCTACGGTAATCTCTGGCTGGCATTGGTGTGGGTGACGATTGCTTTCCTTCGTGGTGAAGTCATTCCGGTTTCAGCATGGTGGCTTGCGGGTGTTGTCGGACTGTTGTTTGTGCTGGGACAGCTGTTCACCTATCTCGCCTATCAGTTCGGCGATGTGTCCGTGGCAACTCCCGTCTTTGGCGTCAAAGTACTTATGGTGGCCGTGCTGACATCCACGCTGGCTCAGACGCCGGTTGCGGGTGTCATCTGGGCAGCTGGAGCCATGGCGACTGCTGGCGTAATCCTGATTCAATGGTCTCCAGGAAGTTCGCAGTCGGATCGGCGAAAGCAAGTCATCACAATCCTGATGGCGCTGACTGCTGCGTTTTCGTTGTCGCTGTTTGATGTGGGCCTGCAAACCTGGGCGGCCGAATTCAGTGGCTATTCATACTTACCTGTCACGTTTGGTGCTGCCGGGATTTTGTCCTTGGCATTTTTACCGAAGACCGATTCGTTTTCGCGGCTTCGCGAAATCAAGGCGACGAAGTGGATGCTGGCCGGCACGTTTTTGATGGCGTCTCAGGCTACCGGAATCTGCTTTTCACTCGCTCACTTTGGCGACGCGCCGCGGATCAACATCGTGTACGCTCTGCGTGGACTCTGGGGAGTCGTTCTGGCTTGGTTGCTGGCTCGGAAGCTGCGAACAAGCGAAGCGACGGTTGGGCGATCTGTCATGCTGCGGCGTTTGGTGGGATCTGTTTTGTTGACCGCAGCCGTTCTGCTGGCGATGACGGCAAAGGGCGATCACTGAGTCGAGTCGGCGGTTTCAGAATTTGCCGAAGTTGAAGATTCCGACGCTGGATTGTTCATGTCGGATAGGTGCTCTACCATGACGGTGTTAGATCCCTGCACACTCCCGTTCAACTCTGTGTTCCTGCCCGTTTCTTCTGCCGCTGCTCTGCCATTTGGGAAGGCTGTCCATGCTTCGTTTTTCTCTGCAGATTCCAACCTTCGCGTGTTTTCTGATTTGCCTTTCGTTGATTGCAAACAGGTGTGCTGCTCAGGAAGAAGACGATGACTTCAGGCCAGGATTGCTGGCGAAGTACACGGTCGGTGATGAATCGATCGAACGCATCGACAACGTCGTGAGCTTCGACTGGGGAGGAAACGCGCCGGACGAACGATTACCGACAGGACCGTTCAGTGCTGTTTGGTCTGGCAACTTATTGGTGCGCGTTCCCGGTGAACACAAGTTTCATGCTTTCATTGCCGGTAGCGTGTCTGTGATGATTGACGACCGTGAAGTCTTGAAAGGTGACCGCCAGTGGGGCTTCGTCTCCGGATCAGCACTCGAACTGTCGCCGGGCGATCACAAGATTCAGATGAAGTACTCGACTCCAAGGCAATCTGACAAGCCGCGGGCGAAGCTGGCCGTGTTTTGGTCATCGGAAGCGTTTACTCTGGAACCTTTGCCAGCTGACGCTTTGTTTCGTGATGAACCTTCAATGTCCAGGGTTGCAGCTCACGGCCGAAATCTGGCCGATGCAAACCGATGTGCGTCATGTCATCAAACCAACTCCGATTCAGATGCGATGAAAGCTCCGGCGTTGGATCGGATTCGCGGCAGCCAGTCTTCGCAAACACTTGTCGCACGTCTGATGAATCCGCAATCCGTCGTCGCCAACAGTCACATGCCGAACTTCGGTATGACGAAGGTGGAAGCGGAGAACGTGATCGCATTTCTGGACAGCGTTTCGAAGGACGGTCAAAAGGAAAGCAAACTCAAGTTCAAAGACGGTGATGCTACCGCCGGCACGAAGCTACTGAACTCCCTGGGATGTGTTGCCTGTCATCAAACGCCGGGCATGGCGGCAGACGGTTTACCTCTCGCCGCTCCGTACGATGGCCCGGAACTTGTAAACGTTGGCAAGCGTCGCTCTGCATCATGGATCGATCGGTGGCTTCGTGATCCCGAATCATTAAACGCGGATCACCGTATGCCCGTGTTTCAACTAAATAAAGATGAACGTCGCCAGTTGGTAGCTGGGTTAATTGACGGGCACGAATCCACAGCAGAAGTAATCGATGCGATAGATGCCGACGCCGATCAAATAGTGGCTGGGAAAGCTCTGGTGACGTCGGCGAACTGCGCGGCCTGCCATGCGATACCGGGAATAAAGGCATCGTCCGTGCCAGCGTTGACGAAAGTCAGCTTCGAAGAAGTCGGTTCAGACTGCTTTAGTCCCCACGCTGCCAACAAGCCTCACGAAAGTGACGGAAAACGTGTGCCCTTCTTTTCGATACTGGGTAGCCGAGCGGACGCAGTGATCGATTGGTACTCAACGGTTGAACACCATAGCTCGCTGGATCTGTCAGCTAATGGTGAACTGCTGTTGCAGCGCAACGGATGCATTGCCTGTCACGATCGCAACCTGGGTCGCGGCTTGTCGACGATCGCTCGGAAGCTTCAGAGCTCGCACCCGGATTTGCGTGGGCAAAGTCAAAGCCTGGTGCCGCCATCGTTGACTGCGGTCGGTGACAAACTGACGGACGAATATCTAACCAAAGCCGTGGCTGGCGAACAAACAGAACGTCGTCTGCCGTGGCTGCTGGTGCGGATGCCGAAGTTCCGTCACACCAAAGCAGAACGCGCTGCAATTACTCATCACCTGGTGACGACCGATCGTATTCCCGACGAAGCAGATAAAGTGCGGAACGATATTTTTGATTACCTGCGCGTTCGGAATCCACAAAGGGTAAAAACCGAAGATCTCGTGCTGGGAAATCATCTGACCGGGGCTGGCGGATTCAATTGCGTGGCGTGTCACAAGGCGGGCCCGTTCGAACCCCGAAATGTTGCGCTGGGGACGCGAGGTTCCGACATCATGACGATGGGAAGTCGGCTTCGTCAGCGGTACTTTCAGCGTTGGATGAAGAATCCCATTCGCGTGGTTGCTGGTATAGAAATGCCGGCGATCAAAAAGGCGATGCCCGATGTTCTGGATGGTTCACTACCGGAACAGATCAACGCCATTTGGAAAGCTCTGAGTGATGAGCGGTTTACTCCACCGACAGTCACCAGTCGCTTTGAGCAGGTGGTGAATGTCGAACCCGGCGGTCAGCCGCGTGTGATTCGCGACGTGTTCACGATTGGCGTCGACAAAGACCGTGATGCGGTGGCTCGAGCGATGGCGATCGGGTTCGGCAACGGGCACAACATTCTGATCGATCTCGACACGATGCAGGTGCGACTGTGGACGATCGGTGAGTTTGCTCGGCAACGTACGGAAGGCAAAAGCTGGTACTGGGATATGCCGGGCATGGTGTTGTGGAAGCCAAAGGTAAACGCGGGACCGCATCACTTCTACAGAAATGGAATCGCGGGGAATGCTCATCCGATGATTGACGAAGGCCGCTCATCAGAAGTGCTGTCTTACCGTGTCTCCGACGAGGGCGTGGAAGTGATTTGCAGAAGTTGGTTCGATCCCACAGGCGAAACTTCCGACGCTAAAGAATCCACTGAGCCGCATTTTGTTGAAACCGAATGGCAGCGGCACGCTGACCAGCTTGTCCCGGTTGTGCTCAAGCATTCGTTCGAAATGGCTGATCCCGCTGGAAGTGAGAGCCGACCCCAAAATGGTTGGACACACAGTTTGAAAGTAGTGAAAACTCCCGACGAATGGCACATCCTCTCTCCCGTGCCTGATCTGACGGCGATTCGCCCGCGAGACATCGCATATGCTTCGTCTGGAATTGGCCCGCAGGTCAAGGGGCAGGATTGTGAGCAACAATGGGAGCGAAAATACACTTCAACATTGGCGATTCCCAACGCCAACGCATTGGCGCCGAAGAAGTTGGTTGTTGCCAACTCAGACAAGGTCACGACGACGCCTGGCTTTGATGGTACGCGATTGCCAATTGACAAGTCGGTCATGCCAACATCGATGACGTGGCTGAAAGACGGCCGCATGGCGTTCACGTCGTTGAAAGGCCACGTTTGGATTGCTGAAGACACAGATGGCGACGGAATACCGGACAAAACAACGCTGTTCGAAGAGGGCCTGGCTGCTCCGTTTGGGATCCTGGCCGAAGACAATGCAATCGTCGTATCGCATAAACCTGAAATCCTGCGATTGCGTGACACCAACGGCGATGGTCGCGCGGATGAACGCGAAGTGATTGGCAGTGGTTGGGGCTTTAGCGACAATTACCACGACTGGACATCGGGTTTGATTCGCGATCCACAAGGCAACATGTACGTCGGGCTTGGCAGTGACTATTCACAGAAAGAGCGATCAGCAAATCGAGATCGTTGGCGCGGTGGCGTGATTAAGATCGATCCGTCGGGAATCGTCACACCACTAGCGATGTCGATGCGATATCCGATGTCGCTGGCATTCGATGGCCACGGCCATTTGTTTGCCACGGATAACCAGGGCGTGCAAAACACGTTCAATGAGATCAATCATATTCTTCAAGGGACTCACTACGGCGTTCCGTCGCGGCATCAGCCGACCGAAGATCTCAAACCAGAAACGCCCGCTCTGGCAGTGCCTCATCCGTGGACTCGCAGCGTGAACAGCATTCTGTTTCTGCCGGATAACTTTCCCGTAGCCAGTTTGCGAGGTCACGGAATTGGCTGCGAATACGATTCACGGTTTCTAATTCGATTTACCGTACAGGACGTTGACGGAACTCTGCAGGGCGCCAGCTATTACTTTAGCCGACCAAATCAGGAAGCTGGCAGTAGCAACTTCATCGGTCCGATTTGTTCCGCGATCGCACCGGACGGAGCAATCGTCATCGGCAGTATCTGGGATAGCGGCTGGCAGGGAGGTCAAAACAACGGCGGAATCACTCGTCTGGTGCCAACAGAAGAAGGTCTGCCAAACGGTATTCGAGAACTCACGGCAACAGCATCGGGATTCGAAATTGAATTCTTCCAACCTGTCGATGCCGACGCAGCGGCGGACGAAACAAGCTGGTCGCTGCAGGCGTACACACGAAAATGGGGCGGCAGCTATACGACTCCCGATTCCGGACGACACAATGTCACACCAGAAAAAATCCAGGTACTCGAAGACGGCAAACGTGTTCGCCTGTTCGTAAACGATCTCAAGCCCGGATATCTCTACGAAGTCTCCACCGATGGACCGCTTGCCAAATCCGAAGAACTCTGGCCAGCGGTCGGACATTATTCAATGAAGGTAGTGCCAAAGTAAATTTCTTCGGAGCACCGAACTCTTCAAATCGCAGATATCGATAAGGAATGCAGGAAGAAAGGAAGAAGAGATTACGCTTTCAATATTTCCTCTGCGAATCTCCGCGCCTCTGCGTCCTCCGC
>CAYZYB010000008.1:0-19981 GCA_964481505.1 uncultured Planctomycetaceae bacterium
GATTTCAGATTTCAGATTTCAGATTTCAGATTTCAGATTTCAGATTTCAGATTTTGGATTTTGGATTTTGGATTTTGGATTTTGGATTTTGGATTTTGGTCAGAGCTGGCGTCGCAATGCCTTCATTGTTCGCAGCCATTTCGTCGGACTCAGGAGGCCCGGCACTGCGGCAACCAGCTGCAGCGGTTTTTTCAACATCTGTTTCACTCGAAACTTCTGCGGTACGAACATCGTCCATTCGGTTTCAGGCAATGTAACATTGGCCGGCGGTACATATTCCGCGCGCTCCGTGCGATGGAAGACATCGCGAATGCCTTCCGTCATCAGAATGGACAGACAGCGTGCCGTCAGGTGTTTGTCATCGAATTCGTAGAGATATTTCCATGCCGCGTCATTGATTTCATCAGCTTTTTGACGCATCTGTACTTCGACTTCGGGATCATCAGTGCAGGAAGCGGCAATACGAAGAGCGTTCGCTTTGCGGAAATCCTGCACGGCCCATGCTTCCGTCACGTAGATCAACTTCTCCGGTTCCGACAACGTTGGACGTTCTGCCGTCGCCATCCACTGGCCATAGTTGACAAGACTTTGACGAGCGTATTCGTAGTTCTCATCCCGCTGGTTCGCTTCCAGCTTGGCAGCCAGGTAACGTCCGATCGCTGTGATGCAAACGCTGTAGGACCAGTAAATTTCTGCGTTGATCAGATCGAGTTCGTCGCAGTCCTGTTGCGGATGTACAGAACGACGAATCAATTGTTCCGCTTTAACGATGTACCTGTCATCGTTTGTCAGCGTCCATGCGTCAACAAGTGCGTTGATGGAATTGCCGACGCCACGACCGGGCCCCTGAAATTCTTCGTACACAGTAGACGATGCTAAACCGGTGTCACCGGAATCCAACAGACCAAAAACAGTGCCGGAACCATCGTCCAGGTTGATCACCCAGTCTGCGAGTGAAACAACAGTATCTTTGGCTTCCACGTTTCCTGTGAGGTAGTGATAGAACAACAGCCCGGTGGTGTAGTTGTGTTCACAGCTCAATCCACCGCCGTAGTCTTTTCCCTTTGCGTTTTTTGCGGAGTACGTGCGATGTGTTGAGGTGTGGGCATCAACATAGTGATCGGTGTGCCAGAAGAGTCCGCCGTTAAATGCCAGACGGTCTTCTGTCGTGTGATAGATGTCGATATCCATCACGTGGCGAGCCAGTGGATCGAATAGATCGAACCATCGCGAGTCACCAGAAAGAAGCAGATTTATGATGCCACCAAACACCAGGTCGAACTGGTTATTGTAATGCGAGATGATCGTGGATTCGCCGTCGAAATGCGTTTGCTCATGATCGGCATGGAGGTCACCAAAATTTCGCCAGCCGTATTCATCAATTCGTTCGCGTCGAGCGGTTATGGAGCGGCATCCTGTTGTCGCTTCTCTTAGATAGTCTTCGATTTTGGTGTCTTTGATCGTTTCCGGCAGCCACGAAATCACACCGCATTGTCGAATCCAGTTTGTGGATTGCACCATGCGTGGTTGTTGATCTGTCCATGCAAGTTGGCTGAGGTTCTCATCTGCCGGTCGCGTCGAAATCCAGACAGCCTGTGTTTTCTGTTCGCCACCCTGCAGTTCAAAGGTTCGCCCGGTCTGCATCGGAAACAGTCCGACGTTGACTTCCGTTTGGTTGGCGTCGATGCTGCCAGGAAATTGCTTCCAAAACTCCGGCACCGTGACGTTCAGGAAGCGATTGTCCGACCTCAACGAAACAACGGGCTCGCTGCGGTAGCCACGAAGGGTCCCCGCATCCGAGTCAGCCTGATAACCTCGATTGGCGACGGTAGACTCACCGTTTGCATCAACATGGTTTGTGGACGCCCATTCTGCAGATCCACTGCCAATTTGAACGATGCGAACGCCGTCTTCTGATGAGCAATCTCGTACTGGCAGTTCAGATTCTGCCTTCCATTGCAGGTTTGCGTTACTGATTTCCGGAGACGTCACGTGCAAATGAAGGCCACCAAAGTGCAGGGAACCACTGTCGCCGAGATCCCAGAGTCCATCTTTGTGTTGTGCTCGCCGCGTGTTGCGGATTCGTGTTTCAACTTTGAAATGGCCAGCATTCGGCCATGCTTCGATTCGTAATTGCAGTTCGACAAACGGCAGACTCGGAACGACAGCTTCAAGCACGGAAACGCTGCGAACAAAGCCATTCGATTCTTCGCGGACGTCGACGATTTTCAATGGTTGTCGTTGACCGTCAGCATCCAAAAACTCCGGCACAACATTTATCGCGGATTCCACCGAACTCTCGGCAGCAGTATCACGAACCTGAATCACTGCCGCGCCTTGAACCCAACGAATGGACGTTGAGCCGGCAGAATGCGGCTGTTTGTACTTAACCAACGCACAGGATGTGCGTCCCGGAAGAATGCGTCCCGCCACAAAGTGCACCAACAACCAGCGGACACTGCCGTCACTCCAGCGATTCAGAATTTCTGTCTGAGCGGGGAAGTGAGCACCGCCGAGCCCTTCGACGACCCATTCGCCATGATCAAAGATGGCTCCCTTTGGCACACAGAGACCCGTCGTCATCGGAACAGCGCGCAACTTTGACGTAGACTGTGATATCACCTCGAAAGGAATTTCACAGAATTCGCGTTCCGATTTCGCTTCGGCAAACTTTGGCTGTTGTTCTGTCACGACTGTACTCATGAAACTATCTTGGGCGTTTGTGTGAGGGCTCGAAGTTTTGTGAATTGGCTTATTGGGATACCACCAGTGGCTTCAGTTGGCTCGTTGTTACTGTTTTCGCGTTCCCGTAAGTATCCAGCCATCGGCCGAACACCAGCAGTGACCACAAAATCTGTCCGAAACGGCCGGTGTGGTTGCAGTGCGATCGATACATTTTCGTCGCTTGTTCGCTGCTGATATATTCTGCCAGTGGAGCGGATGGATTCAGGACGATCTCCTGTACCTGACTCTTCAGCGGTCCACGCAGCCAGTCGTCGGTTGGGATTTCAAAACCCTGTTTCTTCCGATGGACCAGTTGATCGGGCAAACGAGACTCAAAGAGTTCTTTAAGAATCCACTTCTTCGATCCGTCTCGAACTTTCATATGGGAAGGCATCGTCGCGGCCAGTTCCATCAAAGGAACGTCGATCAGCGGTGGTCGCACTTCCAGTCCATAGGCCATACTGGCTCGGTCGACCTTTGTCAAAAAGTCATCCGGCAAAAGGAAATTGGTGTCCGCTGCCAGCATACCGCTTAGCGCGTCGCGATTCCCGGAAAGAAAGGCTTCTTCGACAAACGCTTCCGGGTGATAGCCTCGCACATTGTCGCTGAATGCAGGATTCCACAATGCCGTCCTCATGCCGCTTCGACAAGCGGAAATTGTATTTGCATACGCCGCAGCGGGATCGGAACTGATGTTCTGTAAAAACGTTTTCAGGCGAAGTGGTCGTGGCAACCAGTCGAACTTTGGCCAGACCACAGACATAGGCCGCAAGGCCATTCGTCGAAACCACGTTGGCAGACGGTCGCGTATCTGAGCTTCCTTCAGGTCGTGGCCGTATCGAGCGTAGCCGCCGAATGCTTCGTCGCCACCGTCGCCCGACAGACAAACTTTGACATGCTGCGCGGCCATTCGAGCGACCGCCATCGTTGGGATCGCTGAGGCGTCGGCAAATGGCTCGTCGTAGAAAAAACATAGTTCGTCGAGGTCTCGAACGGCATTCGGAGTGACAATTTTCTCTCGATGATTCGTCCCGAAGTGTTCTGCAACGGCAGCGGCGTACGGCAGTTCGCTAAATTCTTTTTCCTGAAAGCCGATGGAAAACGTCTGGACTGGTTTTGCGGCGACATCAGCCAGGCTGGCGACAATTGCGCTGCTGTCCAGTCCGCCGCTTAGAAACGCACCAACCGGGACGTCAGCAAGCAAATGTGCGTTTACACTTTCACGAATTTTCGCACTGATGCGGTCTTTCCATTCCTCGTCACTGGCCTGGTCTTCATTGTCGAAAGAAAGCCGCCAGTATCGTTGAGCGACAGCATCAGGGTGCGAGGCTTCCAGTGTGATGGTATGTGCTGCTGGCAGCTTCTGAACACGCTTGAAGATGCAACGAGGTCCGGCGATGACGCCAAATGTCATGTAGTCTTCGATAGCTTCCGGGCAGATTGTGCGGTCGACGTTGGGGTGAGCAAGAATCGCCTTCAGTTCGGAGCCGAACAGCACCTTTTCTTCATCACGGTAAATGTAGAGCGGCTTTTGGCCCAGGTGGTCTCGAGCCAACAGTAGCTTTCGTTGACGGGCATCCCATAGCGCGAATGCGAACATGCCGCGCAGGTGCCTGACCAAATCGCTGCCATAATCTTCGTACAGATGGACCAGAACTTCGGTGTCAGAATTTGTCCGAAAGGTGTGCCCACTGGCTTCAAGCTGTTTACGCAGTTCCGGGTAATTGTAGATTTCGCCATTAAAGACAACGTGGACAGATTCATCTTCATTCGCAATCGGCTGGTCACCTCCTGCGAGGTCGATGATTGCCAGTCGGCGGTGAATCAGTCCAACGTTATTGGCTCTGAAGAAACCTTCTCCGTCCGGGCCACGGTGCGCAATCGCATCCCCCATCTGCTGCAGGACATTGCTGTCTGCAGTGCGATGAGTGTCGACGTAAAAGACTCCGGCAATTCCGCACATGATTTAGACGTTTAGCATCTCGTTATTGGTAGGTTTTCCGTGATACGGTGCGGCTCTGACGTTGTCTCGCCGCGACGTACTGTCTCGTATCGGGAACCATAGGTTGCGGAAATCCATCGTGGGCGAATTTGATTCGACTCTGCACGGCCCTTCGAACGGTTTGCGCACGCAGTACCGGTGATTCCGAAGGTCATTAAATGTTGCATTCCGGCAACGCACGTCGAAACCGCGGGATTTGCTCCGCCAATGAAGCCCAGCACTCAGTAGACAAGTACTAAACGGCTAATCGCTACAACCGGAACAGCTGAATTCATCGCTAATGATCGCGAAACGTGGAGTGTGAGGTGTGAAGAAGTTTCGGCAAAACCCGTAGTGCTGCCCAAAAGCAACATAGGTTTGTTGCAGGACAACAACATTTCACACTCAACACGGTTCCACTTCCTTCTACCGAGCTCCACCGTCATTCAGGAAAGTCTGTCATGGGCCATTCACTTACATCTCGTTACGTCGATGCAATCCAACGATCCTTCGCTCCTGCTGATAGGTGGGCATGGCCGCGACAGCGTTCTCTGGGCGAACCGACGCCGGATTCGCGCCTGTTGGGAAAAAATATTTGCGGTCCCGTTGCTTCTGTGACACTGCAAAACGGGGCAACTGTTGAAACACGCCTGCGAGCGATCTCTCAACACGATATCGTCCTGTCCGGCTCAAATGTGCCTACGATTCCCATCCTGGGGCAGGTTGTTGATCTGGTTGTTCGGTGGGACGAATGGAACATCGTCACGCATACCAAAGCAATCGTTCACTGGTCCGGAAATATCGCAGGTCAGCCGGTCGTCGCGCTGTTTACGATCGAACGTCTTGATGCAGCTGTCGAAAACTGGTTAAGCAACGACAACCGTGGCGAAATTCGTTTTCCTTCAGACTTGAATGCAGCGATCGAGGTTGGGGACGGCAAAGACGTCTTCGGTCGAATGGTGGACTACTCGCTGAGTGGCTGTCAGTTTATCGCTGAGGAAGCCGTTGAGCTGGACGTCGAATATCCGATGACGGTACTGCTGCCGAACGCGTCTGTTCAAATGAGTCTACGACCTCGCTGGGTTCTGAATACTGACGCTGGTTTGCAAATGGGTTGCACTTTCGCTCCGGAACAGGGAGTCCTGCTGGCCTGTCGCCATCACCCTCTTCCCACAGGATTGAGCTGTCCGATGCGGCCTCAAACAAGCGACTGGAATGGTGCCAATCCGGATACGGAAATTTAGTTTCGTAGTTACCGAAAGAAAAACTGCCTTAAGCTCACTAAGGCAGTTTTCGGCCAAGAGATCTTCGCTGCCTTCCGCCTTCACGAATCCCTTCTCTTATCATTTTTCTGCTTAAACAGGTATTCCAGCCATGCTCATACCAATTGCTCTCGGAGCTATCGCAGCGATCATTGTCACTTTGAGCGTATTTGTTGCACGGCTTTACAACAACCTTGTTCAGATGCGAAATCGCTATCTGAATGCGTTCTCTCAGATTCAGGTGCAGCTAAAGCGTCGTCACGATTTGATTCCGAATCTGGTGGAAGCCACCCGTGCTTTTATGACGCACGAAAACGATACTCTGGAAAGCGTAATTGCTGCCAGAAACACGGCAACTGCCGGACTGAAAGCCGCTCAGCAGCAACCGAACGACGCAGCCGTGATGGCGAACCTGGCTGGCGCAGAAAACGCTCTCACCGGCGCACTCGGACGATTCTCGATGGTTGTCGAATCGTATCCCGAACTCAAGGCCAATGAAAACGTGATGTATCTGTCCGAAGAACTCACGTCGACCGAAAACAAGATCGGGTTTTCTCGACAGCTCTACAACGATCTCGTCACGATTTACAACACCACGCGGCAAACGTTCCCCGCTGTGTTAGTTGTTTCGCATATCGGTCATGCCGAAGACGCAGCGACGCTGGAATTCGATGACCAACCAGCCATTCAGGACGCACCCCAGATCGCCTTGATGGCATAGCAGTTGTGAATAGAAGCTCCATGGCTTCTGCAAACGAGGGGCGGCATGAAAACGTTCTACGATCACCAGGCTTCTGCGAATCTGCAGACTGCAAAGTTGCTGGCGATGTTCACCCTGGCCGCACTTGCGATATGGCTGGTGCTGACGTTCGTCGTCCTGGAATTTGCGGTGGCGATCGAATGGTTGTGGTTTGTTCTTCTTTGTCCTGATTCGTCAGAGTTGAAAACAGCTGCCGCAGATGGTGGCAGTTCGTTCTTCAAACTTCCTCTGATCATTGGTGTCGGTGTCGTGACGGCAGCAACCATGATCGCGGCCAGCTGGTACCGAATTGTTCAGCTGCGGTCCGGGGGTGGAAAACTGGTTGCTCTTGAACTCGGCGGACGACTCGTCGATTCTGAAATGCCGGAATCCCAGGACCAAAGAATTGCCAACATCGTCGAAGAACTTGCTTTGGCCGCAGAAATGCCGGTTCCGCCAGTGTACATGCTCGATAAGGAAGCAGGCATCAACGCTTTCGCGGCCGGTCACACGACTGCCGACGCCGTCGTCGCATTAACCCACGGATGTGTTGAGCGACTCAATCGCGAACAGCTTCAGGGTGTCGTCGCGCATGAATTGGGACATATCCTAAGCGGCGACATTCGACGAAATATCGATACCATTGGCGTGCTTCACGGCATTCTGTTCTTTGACTTGCTGGGGCAACGTGTCATTCGTTTCGCTGACGAACAATGGGGGCACAGCGACGGAAGCCATTTCACGGCTGCGTTTCGTATTGAGACTGCTTTGCTGGTCGCATTTCTGATGACCATCGGCATCAGCCTCATCGCTGTCGGTTTCACAGGCGCATTGATCGGTGCGGCTATTCAGGCTGCAATGAATCGGCAGCGGGAATTTCACGCAGATGCGCGAGCGACCGAATTTACGCGAAACCCGATTGGCCTGGCGAGTGCTCTAAAAGTAATCGCCGGCTACACGCGCGGGAGTCGAATCAATCATCCTGCCGCGTCTGAATTCTGTCACCTGTTCTTTAACCAGGAAGCTCACAAGCTATTGATTTGGTTGAGTACCCATCCGCCGGTTGAGCAACGTATTGTGAAACTGCAACCGGATTGGAACGGCGAGCCGGAATATACAGCAGCCGAAACCCTGGAAGAATACCGCGGTGCCTATGCAGCCACTCTCGACATCGTTGGTGCCAACAGGATGGCCTTTTCCGGCGGCGTTTCTGAGAACGCAAATCGACAAAGGTCGTCAAACGTTGCGACAGAAATGCCGGGATCCGGATTTGCCGAAATCGATCACCTGTATCATGTGGACGTTAGAAATTCGCTACCGGCCTCGATCAAAGCGGCGTTTGAACATCCCGCAGGGCTGGCGGTCACCATGTGCGCGCTTCTCGACGATGACCAATCGAGCAGTCACGGTTCATTGCAGGAACTACTGCAACTTGATCCATTGGTTGGCAAAGTGGTTCAATGTTTGTCGCCTGTAGTCAGCTCATTGGATCATCCCGGTCGGTTGATGGTTCTGGACGAAGTGGTCAGCCGAATCCGTGAAACCACAGATGCGGAAATTCATTCTCTGCGACGTTGCACAGATGTGATGCTGCGGGCCGGTGACGGAGACAATTCGTTCCGCTGGGCCGCCCGACGAATGCTGACGCGTCAGTTGGCAGAAAGAGCCGGCACGTGGAACCCGGTTGTTCGTTTCGGCAGTGTTGAAGAAGTCCCTGGCGCGTGTCAGGTGGTGTTGTCAGCTCTCGTTCACGGCGAAAGTAACATCGAAGCAATGGCGGAATATACGTTTATGCGAGCGTCCGCACCATTGGAATGTCGTCACGTAACAATACTCTCAAGTCAACGTTGCTCACTGGCGGCGGTTGATGAAGCAGTCGAAGCGTTGAGCACAGCGGCTGCCGTCGTAAAACGTAAAGTGATGATTTGCTGTGGGGCATGCGTCACAGCTGACCAGGAAGTTTCGCTTAAAGAAGCGTCTCTCCTGCGCGGGATCTGTAGCGGACTGAACTTTCCGCTGGCCACCCTGCTTCCCGGACAACCGGTTGCTCCCGGGACTTAACGGCCAGGAGAAACGACGCAAACGTAAACTTCTCAGCGCAAAACGCTATGGTGTAGTAGCAGATTGTTGCATTTGAAATGGGTGGCCGAGGCTGGACTGAGCTTGCGAAGGAAACCCTGGGGTTTCGCTCGTGCCTTGCCTCGCTCCAACCCCGGCCAGCCATCTCAGCTTCGCAACTTTCTGTGATTACACCCAAACGCAATGATGCAAGGACGCAATGGCGCGAAGCCCCAAGGGAAACGGCCGGCAGAAACTTTGCGCCTTCGCGTCCCTGCGTCTTTGCGTTCAAATTTCCACCCATTCGATCAAGCTCAGAAGGCTGCCGTGGATAACATCTCCAACAGCGATCCGCAAACCGTTCTAAACCGTTCGCTGACTGATTTTCCCCGTCTGCTTGTGACGCAGGATGAATCGGGTCGTTCCTTCGGGCAGTTTTTCTTCTTTGATTAGCAAGTGATCCGCGTCGTATTCCCGCGATGCTCCGACGCGAGCAGCGTTTTCCTGGCCGCGCCAGACCGGCAGGCTTACAGTTTCCCACTTCTTGCTGACAACTGAAGCGTAGGCCGCATCCACAATGGCGTTCACGACGCAGCCATCGTAGAAATCTTCCATGGGGGCCTGTTTCTGCTCGATAGCATTCAGAACGTCGGCGAACATGTCAACGTAGCCCAGAGCGGCAGGTTCGTCGCCGACAGGAAACAGCCAGCCGTTTTCTGTTTCCGCTTTTTCGGCGACGTAGCCGGATTCCCCTTCTGCGGAGAACATTTCCATGCCGGTGCGCAGCCAGTGATTCAGCCAGATGGTGCCTTCCGTACCGGCCACTTCATCGCGCAGATCCATGCCTCCACGGAACGCCCAGCTAACTTCAAACTGACCGATGGCACCGTTTTCGTACTTCACCATTCCGACAGCGTGATCTTCTGCTTCGATGGGATGGACGAGCGTATCGGCCCAGCACATGACTTCGACCGGACGAATGTCTTTGCCGATGAAGTTGCGAGCGATTTCAACACAGTGGCAGCCCATATCAACGATTGCCCCGCCGCCGGAAAGTTCTTTGTCCCAGAACCAATCGCTGTGAGGCCCCGGGTGAGTTTCTCGAGACCGCACCCACAGCACATCACCGACCGCTCCACCTTTGACGGACGCAAGAGCCTTTAGCGTCTTCGGTGTGTACACCAGATCTTCCAGATAAGCGTGAAAGACACCCGCGTCTTCGACGGCCTGCAGCATGCGCAGAGCTTCTTCCGCGTTTCGGCCCAGTGGCTTGGTGCACAGCACCGCTTTTCCGGCTGCGGCGGCAGCAAGAACGGCTTCTTCATGCAGATGATTTGGCAGGCCGACGATGACGGCGTCGATATCAGGATCGTTGACCGCCTGTTGCAGGTCTGTTGTGTGTTTTGGGATATCGTACTGCTGAGCGAACGCCCGAACGCGTTCGGCGTTTCGAGAATAAACGATCTCAACACGGTCCGCCGAACGTTTTCCATGAAGAGACTCTGTGTAAAAACGGCCAATGAGGCCGGTGCCGAGAAGTCCGATGCGAAGCATGATTGATCGTTATCCGCGAGACAGAATTATGGGTGACGAACGCACAGTTGAGACACTTCACCTACAGATTTCAACCGCTGCCAACTGACGGAGACCCTATTTTCTGCGCAGCGCGTTCTTTAGTCGACCGACCACGCCGCGGATGATCTGATTCAGCACCGCACCACGCGGATTGTCGTTGACTGTGAAAGTCCATGTCGACGACGGTGCTTTGAGGCCCTCTTTCTGAAGATCGATTCCGTCTTCCGTAAACGTTGCTGTTCTCAGTGTTTCCACAGTCTTCTGTTCTACCAAAGCCAGAAAGGAGTTGAATTCCAGATTCATTTCTTTGTTAAACACATCGTGCGCGTTAAAGCCGCCGTAGCCGACGAGGTGTATGCCTTCACGGATCTCTGCGGCGTTTGCCAGATGGTCGCTCCAGCACCAGTCCAGGTGAATCAGTGTGACAACGCGTTCTGCGTCGGAGATGTTGGACTCTCCCCATTCTTTGACCAGCGATTCTCGAAGTTCCGGATCATGTTTGCGGAGCGCTGCCGGCTGAGTGGTTCCTGTGAGCAACGCATTTCTGTCTTTACTGATAATCCGTCGCTGCATTTCCAGCAAGAACGAATACACTCGCAATGTTCGACGAATTTCGAAGCTTTCACCTTCGATGACGCGCTGCACGTGAGCGATCCGTGTGGCGGTTTCGACGTCGTTGATCGGCTGGCCGGAGTCTTCGTTCGGTGGATTGACCAGTTCAGTAATGCCGTGGCGAGCAATCAGAGAATCTTCGAGGCTGATGAAGAATCGTGACTCACCGGGATCGCCCTGCCTTCCCGAACGCCCGCGCAGTTGGTTGTCGATCCGGCGACTTTCGTGGCGATTGGTTCCGATGACGTACAGGCCACCAAGATCGACGACGGTGTTCCGCGAAGCTGTATCGCTCCCACCAAGGCAGATGTCGGTTCCACGACCTGCCATGTTGGTCGAAATCGTCACAGCCTTCAGCGTTCCCGCTTCGGCGATGATCTCGGCTTCCAGATGGTCGTTGGAGGCATTCAGGACTCGGCAGGGAATGCCAGCCCGTTCCAATTGGGCTGCAAGTCGGTCAGATTCGTCGACGCTGCCGGTGCCGATCAGAATAGGCTGACCACGATTGTGCTGAATGCGAACTTCGTGAACCAAAGCGTCGGTTTTGGCCGATTGAGTTGCAAAGATTCGATCGGGATGATCGGTTCGAACGCACTGGCGATTGGGCGGAATGACAACGACCCTGAGTTTGTAGAATTCCGTAAGTTCCTCGGTCGCTTCCACGGCCGTCCCGGTCATCCCAGCGAGGTGCCGGTAGTTTTCGACGAACTGTTGCAGTGTGATGGAATTCAGGATCCGTCCCTGCGGTTTGATTTTCACACCCTCTTTAGCTTCCAATGCAGCCTGCAGGCCGCCGGGCCACTTGCGGTTGTCAGCCACTCGACCTGTGAATTCGTCAATCAGCTCAACCGCACCGTTTCGAACGATGTAGTCGACATCCCGTTCCAGCAACACTTCTGCCTGAAGTGCGAGGTTCAGCCGTGCGAGCACATCCATGTTTTCTTCGGAGTGCAGTTCTTCGATGCCAAGTGTCTGTTCGATCAAGCGAATGCCCGCGTCTGTGAGGCTAATGTTGCGACCGCTGGTTTTGATGGCATAGTGAACATCCTGCTGCAGCGGGCGGATGAGTTCCACGATTCTCTGCAAATCGGTTTCATCGCGTTCCACTTCCGTGGCAATCACTAGTGGGATTCTGGCCTCGTCAATCAGGATAGAATCGGCCTCGTCGACAATTGCAAAATGAAACGGCCGCTGTACACGATCTTCCGGACGCTGACACAGTTGATCTCGCAACAGATCAAACCCCGCTTCCTTTGCGGTGACATAAGTGATGTCGCTGCTGTAGGCCAAGCGCCTTTGTGCGGGTGACATGCCGTCAGCAATGTATCCGACAGACAGATCGAAAAAGCGATACAACTGCCCCATCCATTCCGCATCACGCTGCGCGAGGTAGTCGTTGAAGGTGAGGACATGGGCTCCTTTGCCGCTTAGCGCCTGCAGGCAAATCGTGACTGCTGCGGCCAGTGTCTTGCCTTCACCCGTTTGCATTTCGACACACTTGCGATCGTTCATGGCGAACGCCGCCAGCATCTGGACATCGTAAGGCCGCATAGACACCGTCCGCTCGGCTGCCTCTCGAATCAACGCGAACGCCTCCGTCGCGACATCGTTGACGTCCGCTCCACCGTCGATTCGTTTCCGAATGCTGTGGAATTCCGAACGCAATTCGTCATCCGATTTACCGGCCACATTGTTCGCCAGGCGATTGACGTACTCGACACGTGTTTCAAATCGCGAATTCGACAGCGTAATGCCGTGTCGCATTCGGTGAAGCAATTGGGCGGCGAAGGTGAAGAAGGATTTCATTGGGTGTTGGTAATGGGCATAGTAAAGAGCGGTTACTGAGGTTCGACAGTGTGACGGATTTATTGGGGACGAACAGTCGTGCGTGTCCGTTGACTGGCTTTGGTGAGTTTCGCCGGATTCCTAGTCTGTCTGCCGTGAACAGCTGGTCAGAATTCGGTACGCTTTCTGCTTCAGACCAGCAATGTCTTTTTGATCAACAGGGATTCCGAAATGAAGCCAATCGTCATTCTTTCGCTGATGCTTGCCACCACTGTTTGCGCGGCGGCCGACCAGGAATTCAAGACTGGAGAGTGGGTGTCTTTGTTCAATGGCAAAGACATGACCGGATGGACGCCGAAAATTCGCTACTCAGAACTCGGCGAAAACTACGGTAACACTTTTCGAGTCGAAGATGGCCTGATGAAAGTCAGGTACGATCAGTACAAAGATGGGTTTGGCAAACGATTCGGTCACCTGTTTTATGACAAGCAGTTTTCCAACTATCGATTTCGAGTTGAGTATCGATTCGTGGGAGAGCAATGCAAGGGCGGCGAAGGATGGGCGCTTCGCAATAGCGGGGTGATGGTGCATGGACAGGACCCGAAGACCATGACCAAAGATCAGGACTTCCCGGTTTCGATCGAAGTTCAATTACTGGCCGGCAACGGAAACGATCCTCGCACGACATCCAACCTGTGTACGCCTGGAACAAATGTTGTCATGAAAGGCAAATTAAAAAAGCAACATTGCATCAAGTCGGAATCGAAGACGCATCATCTTGACGAATGGGTCACGGCCGAGATTGAAGTTCGTGGGCACAAGGTAATCAAGCACTTGCTGGACGGAGAAGTTGTACTGGAGTACACGAATCCGCAACTGGACGAACGCGACAAGAGCGCGAAGAAACTGATCAAGGACGGCGTGCTGGAACTTCACGGCGGTACAATTTCACTGCAATCGGAAAGTCACCCCTGTGAATTCCGCAAAGTCGAAATCATGGTGCTGGATGCGGAATAGATCGGTCCATCTTCCCTGAAGACCTTCGGGCGAGCGATAGCGGTGTTTCTGCCGTAGGAATACAGCAGCAGAAACTGCTGCACGGATGACTCACGTCTTTCTTTATTGAACCACCCGGGGAAACCTCTCATATGGCGGCTGATTCACCTCTGCAACTGCTGCTTGTCGAAGACAGTGCTCCGGATGCGGCATTGATTCAGGCCAACTTAAAGCTGGGGCTTGGCTCGATTGAAGTGCGGCGGGTGGAACGCCTTTCCGGAGCCATAGCGGCTGTTATTGAAGCAACGTTTGACGTTGTCCTGCTGGATTTGAATTTGCCCGATAGTTCGGGAGTCGAGTCGTTTCGCAAATTGTCAGCTGAATGTAGTGGCACTCCTATTGTCGTCTTGAGCGGTCTGGAAGATTCCAACACGGCAGTCCAGGCAGTGGGCGCTGGTGCTGAGGACTACGTTCAAAAAGGACACTATGACGCGCAAACGCTGGCGCGAAGTGTGCGGTTTGCGATCGAACGCTGTAACCGGCGTTCCGCGGAAGAAGAGCTCATCAATATCCGCACAGAACTCGCGGCCGCTCAACACATTCAGGACAGTCTGTACCCAAAGTCGTCGCCGGTGATCGCGGGTGTCGAAATTGCGTCGGGCATTCGTTCGGCTGGAATGGGATGTGGAGACTACTACGACTTTATTCCGTTACAGGATGGCCGGCACGTCATTGTTGTGGGAGATGTATCGGGCCACGGAATGGGCCCGGCGATGGTCATGGTGGAAACGCGCGCTTCGCTGAGAACGCTGGCCGATGTTGGCGCAGACGTTAGTGTTATGTTGTCGGTGATGAATCGGATGATTTGTACCGGAGCTGCTGAAGGAATGTTCGTGACACTGCTGATGGTGGTCTACGACTCGACAGCCCGGTCTTTCGAATACTTCAACGCTGGACATCCCGGCTGGGTAATTTCTTCAGCCGGAAGTCAACAGCTCACAACACACCAGGTTCCCCTCGGCTTCGAACCGAAAGCAGACTATTCCGTCAGCGATTGCGTGCAACTGCGGCCTGGAGACGTGCTGTTGATGCCGACGGATGGAATCCAGGAATCGCCAGGGGCAGCGGGGTTGTTTGGAGTGCAGCGGATGCTGGATCTTGTTCAAAATCGCTGCGATCGTCCCGCTCAGGAAATCGTGGATACGCTTATCGAAACCGCAATTCAGTTTTCCGGCAGCGACACACTCAAAGACGACATGACGGCGATCGTGATCAAAGCGTCCTGAGTATGCGTGAATCCGACGGGGTTGGACCAGGGAACACCAGCTCAGCGGCAAATTCAGCGGCAATCTGCTGGAAACCACGGATCCTTTGAAGGATTGGATTCCGCCAACGATAGAATGCCCGGCTCACTTTCCACACCCTGTCTGCACCTCAACGAATCTCAATGTCTCCTCCGCGCTCACAAAATCCGGCCGCTCGTTCAAAATCCGGTTCCTCCTCACGGGGAGGCGGAAGGCGGACTCCCATCGCCCGGCCCGACATTCTGATAGACGGCGAAAAGGGAACACGACTGCAAAAGTACCTCGCTACAGTGGGAGTCGATTCGCGCCGCAACTGCGAAGAGTTAGTGCGTTCTGGCCGCATTACAGTGGATGGCCAGGTGGTGAAAGATCCGGCGCGAGCTGTCCATGCGGATCGTCAGGACATTCGGTTCGACGGTGAAAAGTTAAAACCACCTCGCTACAAGTATTATCTCCTCAACAAGCCGAAAGGCGTGGTCTGTACGACACGTGATCCAGCCGGAAGGCCGCTGGCTGTCAACTGCGTGCCGAATAATGATCAGCGAATGTTCACTGTTGGGCGGTTAGACGAAAACACGATGGGTTTGCTGCTGGTCACTAACGACGGACCGCTGGCAGAACATCTTGCTCACCCCAGATACGAAGTCGCGCGGCGTTATCGCGTGCAGGTCGTCGGTATTCCGGACGGACCCACGCTGGCGGAACTCAAAAAAGGAATGCACTTTTCGGACGGCTACTTTCGTTTTCAAAGCGTTCGTGTTTTGAAGCGAAAAGGTCGCAGTACCTTTCTGGAACTCGAACTTCGCGAAGGCAAGAATCGAGAAATTCGTCGGCTGCTGGCTCGAGCCGGGCACAAAGTGATTCAGCTGGAACGCGTCGCTTTTGGACCGCTGAAGATAGGTCGACTGGAAGTCGGCGAATGTCGCGAACTGCGTGCTCAGGAAGTGCGCGAGCTATACGAATTCATCCAGAAAGCTCCGGCGGCCAGAAGATCGGCCCCGGATAAGCCTCGAGGCGGAAAGAAATTTGACGGACCGAAAAAGAAAGCCGGCGGCAAAAAGAAGGCGGCGAAGAAGAAATCATTCTCCGCAAAAGAGGCCGCTTCCGGCCAACGCGGTGCGGCTCGGCACGGAGTGAAGAAGAAACCGGTCCGCAAAAAGAAATCCGCGGCGAAGGGACGTGGGAGGAAGAAGTAGGAATTCGGGTTTCAGGTTTTGCACCACGCTTTATCTACGGCTTGTGTCGGACTTCACTCCATCGTCATTTACAGTTAATCTCCCACTTTCACTGCCATTCGCCCTGACTTCAAGCGTGCCATGTCTGCCACTGATTCTACCTGCCTTCCCGGCATGATGTTTTCCGCGAATCAACACACCGCGATTGTCGACGGTGTTCGCCAGATGGCCAAAGACACGTGGGCCGTACGTTTGCGTCAACCCGAACTGGCTCAGCAAATCACACCCGGTCAGTTTTTTATGATTCGCCCCGCAAGTGGAAGCGATCCGTTGCTGGGACGGCCGTTTGCGTTGTACAACGTTTACGAAGACGAAAATGGCAACGTTGCCGGAGTCGAATTCGGCTTCGTGGTGGTGGGAAAACTGACTTCACTGATGAGCAATTGGAAGTCGGGCGACGTCGTTGAACTGTGGGGCGCACTTGGCAATGGGTTTCCGCTGCCGTCTGCCAAACACCTGATTTGCGTTGCCGGTGGAATTGGACAAACGCCGTTTCTCGGCGTCGCCCGCGAAGCACTCGGGCTGAAAACGTATGGTTCACCCCAAAGACAACTCACCACGAAACCGGAATCGGTCTCATTGTGTTACGGCGTTCGTTCGAAAGACTATCTAGCGGGTGTTGACGATTTTCAACTGCCAGGACTGGATGTCTCGATAGCAACGGACGATGGCAGCCACGGTCATCATGGCTACGTGACACAACTGCTGCAATCAAAACTCGATCACAACAAAGCGGACACGCACGTCTACTGCTGCGGCCCGGAACCAATGATGAAAGCCGTCGCCGAACTCTGCAGCAAAGAAGATGTCCCGTGTTGGCTTTCCCTGGAAACGCCGATGGCCTGTGGTTTTGGAGCCTGCTTCAGTTGTGTGGCGATGATTCGCGAAGACGATGGGACATGCGATTACCGCAGGACTTGCGTTGAAGGCCCCGTCTTCAAAGCCGAACGATTGGTGCTGTGATGGTTGAGCATTATACTGAGCGACAGGCATTCTGATGGCGTTGCAGTTTGACACCAACAGCGATGGACTGCTGAGTCAGCCTGAACTGTACACTTTGGCAAACGCTCTGCTGAGCAATAACATAGAGCTGCGAAACGTGGCCACTCAACCGACACGTCGCCGCAGCGGAGATCCCCGTCGGGCCGATTCGCAGCGTTGTCCATCGGGCCGACCAGTCACGGAGCGGCTTCGTAATGTTTCTCCGCAGCAGGGTTTCGGCGGGCCGCTCAGGAACGTCGCTGCTGACCAGCAGCGTTGATCACCGCACAACTGGTTTCCACAATATGCGATCGCTGACACGCCGAACACTCTTCATTGCGGGCCGCGAAATTTCGCTCCAGATTCCGGCAGATCCTGAACAGTTGCTGAACGATGCCGCCGAAGCAGGCGACGACTCCGATCCGTACTGGGGAGTTCTTTGGGATGCTTCGCTGCACATGGCGAAATGTGTGCTGGAATCCGAATGGCCGCCAGAACGATCGACTCTGGAAATCGGTTGCGGCGCCGGACTTGTCGGTATCGCCGGTTTGCATGCAGGGCTTGACGTCACATTCACCGACCTGGTTCCTGAGGCCGTGGAACTTGCCGTCAGCAACGCCAAAGCCAACGGCTTCCCGAATGCTTCAGGCCGACCGCTGAGTTGGCGAACGGATTCCCCCGAACACGTCGATCTTATTTTGGCCAGCGACATTCTGTATGAAGCTGGCGAACACGAAGCGATTCTAAAGTTCGCTGCTCGAACACTCGGTCCTGGCGGCCAATTCTGGATTGGTGATCCGGGGCGACAGCAGGCAAAGTCGTTTTTGTCGATGGCTGGTACGCTGGGTTGGAAGCTTGAATTGAAGAACGGTGACCTTGAGAATCGACTCGTACCTGCGATCTCCGATTTTCAATTGATTGTGCTGTCGCGGTAATCAGAGTTCCATCATGAACTGGCCCATTTCTCCGGCAGCATGATCGTCGCCCTGCAGATTCGCCTGCTCAATCCCTTTTTGGTAGGTCGCGCGAGCTTCATCGATTCGGCCGAGTTGCGCGAGTTGCTGGCCAGCCATTAGAAACGATGCAACGTGTGGCGTGTCGTCGTTCATTAAGCCGTCGAACAGTTCCAGGCTGCGGTCGTGAGCGTCTTCTTTTTGCAGTTCCATGGCCAGCATGTAACGCAGCATCTGATCCGCAGGATCGTTGGCCAGCATGGCCTCCAGTTTTTCTCGGCGAGTGGATGTCATGATTTGTCTACTTACGGAAGGTGTGAGTCGTCGGTGAGATTGTGCGACAACGGCGAAAGAAGTTCCGCGGCGTCTTTAAGCCAGGCCAAACAGTTGTTGTGCGTTGGCAGTCGTGGCGGCAGCAAATTCGTCTTCACTGATGCCGTGAACTTCGGCCAGACAATTTGCCGTGTGCCGAACCCATGATGGTTCGTTGCGTTTCCCGCGATTCGGGTGCGGTGCGAGGTAGGGGGAATCTGTTTCCACCAGCAGGCGGTCCAGTGGCACGGTCTTCGCCACAGCCCGCATTTCGTCGTTCTTTCGAAAGGTGACCATTCCCGCAAAGGAAATGTGCATCCCCATGGCTACACATTCAGCTCCCATGGCTTCATCGCCGCAGTACGAATGCATGAGTCCGTTCAGTGGACCGTTTTTGAAATCGTCGCGCAACATTTCCAGAACTTCCGACTCAGCTTCGCGGCAGTGAACAACGAACGGCAGTTTGCAGCGACGTGACAATTCCAGGTGCTTCCGAAAGTACTCCCGTTGGACATCAATCGGGGCGTGGTCCCAGTATTTGTCCAGCCCGGTTTCGCCAATCCCGACAACCTGAGGGTGATTGGTCAGTTCTTCGATTCGTTCCCAGTCGCCGGGTTTGACGACCGATGCGTAATTTGGCTGAATACCGACCACGGCGGAGACGGCTTCATATTTGTTCGCCACGACGACAGCGGCTTCGCTGGTTTCTCGCGTGATTCCAATCGTTAGCATCCGCTGAATTCCACTGTCAGTGGCACGCTGTATGACTTCGTCGATATCCGGATGGAAAGCTTCGGCATCGAGGTGACAGTGTGTGTCGATCAGTATTGGATTCATGGTTACGCTTTTGGGCTGCAACGCCGAGGTAGTTCGCGTTTGGATTGGTCAGCTGAATCGCGGATGGCCAACGGATGCTCAATCAGTGTACTCACAAATCGCAGCAACGGCATCTCTGCCCGTTGCATTAGCCCGCAAGTACAAGCGGTTGGCACACAACCTGATGGACGACGCAGACGAAGTGTTTAACGCCACACCTACCGTTGCAGGACACACGCTGTCGCTGCGAACCAATGAGAATGAATCTGTACTGTGTCGGAATAAAATAGACAACATGTTCGGCAACAGATTACCGCAAAGCACAGAGTGCGTTGCCGAACGACATCATCTTGTTGGTCTTAGCCTTTGAATCCGCCCTGAGCTCGAATTTGGTCGAGCGGCGAACCAGTTGCGGCCGGCTTCTTCTCAGCTGGCTTTGGAGCTTCAGCGGCTGGCGCTTCTTCGGCAGCAGGTTCTGGTGCAGCCTTGGCCGCGCCGCCAGCACGAATTTTATCCAGTGGAGAACCGCCCGCTGGCTTGGCTGCGGGAGCAGCTGCCGCACCACCGCCTGCGCGAATCTTGTCTAAGGGAGAACCACCGGTCGCAGCAGCCGGCTTGGCTCCACCAGCTCCTGCGCGGATCTTATCG
>CAYZYB010000009.1:0-19677 GCA_964481505.1 uncultured Planctomycetaceae bacterium
CATGTACATCGCAGCCTGCCTGAACATGGATATGGTCGGCCGAATGCAGGAAAAACTTGTGCTGCAGGGTGTGGGTTCGTCGGCCAACTGGAAGCAAATGATCGAACAGGCCAACATTCCGCTGGGCATGCCGTTGAGTATTCAGGAAGACAGCTACATTCCCACGGATGCGAGCGTCTTCTTTTTGCATGGCGTGCCAATATTGTCGGCGTTCACTGGCAATCACGGAGAATACCACACGCCCCGAGACACTCCGGAAAAACTAAACTACGAAGGCATTTCGAAAGTCGCTCGTCTGATGAATCTGGTTTGTCGAGAACTCATCAGTCGACCCAAAATGCCGAACTACGTCATGCAGACGAAACCGTCCGACGGACAGCGGCGAGCGAATCTGCGGGCGTACCTGGGAACGATTCCGGACTATGCAGAAAGCGATACGAAGGGCGTTTTGCTGTCCGGCGTTGCCAAAGGAGGTCCGGCAGACACTGCGGGCGTCAAAGGTGGCGACGTGATTGTTAAGCTGGCCGGTAAAGTCATCGAAAACATTTACGATTATACGTACGCGATCGAAGCGCTAAAGATCGGTCAGGAAGTGCAAATCGTGGTGCAACGTGCTGGCAAAGACATCACTTTGAAAGTGATTCCAGGCTCAAGAGATTAAAGCATTGATGTACCATCTGCGTGTTTTTTCTACGTTCCTGCGGAACGCGATGATTCGTGAAATGATGTTTCAGGGCAACTTCCTGATTCAGATCATTACGCGTGCGTTCTGGTTTTTTGCGCAGATCGCACTGTTCGGAATTATCTTTCGCACGGTTCCCGAAATCAACGGATGGTCAAAGGATCAATACTTCGCTTTCATGGCGACCGGTATGCTGATCAACGGCATTGTCGAAACGTTCTTCATGCCGAACTGCGCCAATCTCAGCGAACAAATTCGAACCGGACGACTCGACTTCGCGCTCGTCAAACCCATCGACTCACAATTCCTGGTCTCGCTGGAACGCGTAAACCTGGCAATGATCAGCCAACTGATGCTGGCTACGGCGCTGCTTGCGCGTTCGTTGTGGAATCTGGGCGAATCAATTTCCGCGATGCAGGTTGGCTTGTACTTTTTGTACGTCGCCTGTGGCGTGCTGTTCTTCTATTCGATGATGATTGTCACGGCCTGTTCCAGCATTTTTCTCGGACGCAACCAGGGGCTTTATGACTTCTGGTTTTACATCACCGTTTTCGCTCGATACCCACGAAGCATCTATGACGGTCGAGACAGCAGTCGATTCGAAAACGGAGAGATACTGCAGTTTGGGTTTTCTTACATCATGCCCATCCTGCTGGCTGTCACGGTCCCCGCGAGGATCATTGTTGGCACACTGGAAGAAAAACACTGGGCGACGGTCGCCGCGTTGGCTGCACTGGCAGCGTTCATCGTGGCTCGAGTCGTATTTCGATGGTCACTGAACCACTATCGCAGCGCAAGCAGTTAAAATCAGCGACGACACGCCTGCTTTGCCTGGAAGCATGTTCGCGATACACTCTATGCTTAAGGAGCGTTCGCAAAATAGTTGCCCGATCCCCCGTAGTGGTGGCTTCCAGCCGCCAGAATCAATGCCGTGCTCCATCGGCGGCTGGAAGCCACCAATACAACAATGATTTCGCGAACGTTCACAGGCAGTGTCTTATTCGGCATCATGATTGTGCGGTAAGCGGGTGACCGACTGTCACTTCAACAGATTTCTCTAAAGGAGAATTACGTGTCAGATATCGACGTCTACAAGGAATGGCTGGGCATTCCTGAAGGTGATCGGCCACCGAATTTCTACACACTGCTGCGTTTGGTGCAGTTCGAAGATGATACGGAGAAAATTCAGGCGAACTACCGCAAGCTCAACGGTCACGTGCGTAAGTACGCGACCGGGCAATATTTGAAGCAGTCGCAGGACCTACTGAACGAACTTGCCAAAGCCATGCTGTGCCTGACCGATGTCCATTCGAAGCAGGAGTACGATCAAAGTCTGGGGCGCGAGACCAGTACACCGGACGGTGATGAGCCACAAACGCTGCTCGACCATCTGGTGGCCGACGGAAAAATCAGCAAGGCTCAATCTGACGAAATAGAACACTTCGCAGAGGCCAGAGGACTTTCCAATCGTGATGCCGCGATCCAGATGAAACTGGTGGAACAGGTCGATGCGGCACGAGCGTTAGCGGCTGAGTTGCGTGTGCCTTTCGTGGATCTCGACGACATGCTGCCCGAAGACGACGCGTTGGATGTGCTGCCACGTCAGTTTGTGAAACGTCACACGTGCCTGCCACTGTTCGAAGACCGTGGCAAGATGATGGTGGCGTGCGTCGACGAACCAACGCCGGACATGGAAGACGAAATTCGCCTGCGCTACGGCATGCCGATGAGAACGGTGCTGGCGCTGCCACGCAGTATTCAACAAGGCATCGCGAAATACTATGCCAAAGGAATGCGAGACGAAGCTGCAGCAGAAACAGCGCCGAAGTCTTCCGGTGGTGGCAAAGGCGCTGCCAAATCAAAGTCGAAACCAAAACCCACCAGAGCAGCTGCAGCACCGAATTCGGAAGCAGAAAAAGCTCAGCGAAAACAGTACAGCATCATCGGGATTTGCTGGTCAGGAATGGCGACGTTCTGGGCGCTGCGAATGATGACTGATCTGGGAATTGTGAGCCAAATCGGAGCCGGAGTTCTGGCTGCGGGAGTCGTCGCCGGAATTCTTAAAGCGACCTACTGGAAGTAGAGCGTACGTCCTGCGGCTTTCATCAAAGCTCATCCGGTTCTCGAATGAATCGATAACCTGTGCCGCGAATTGAAATCAGGTGGCGCGGATTCGCGGGATCGATTTCGATCATTTTTCGCAGCCGCATCACAAAGTTGTCGATCGATCGGCTCGTAATTTCCGCAGAATCTCTCCATACGTCAGACTGCAAACGGCTGCGTGAAAGCACAACGTTATCGTGCTGCAGAAAATATCGCAGCAATTCCTGTTCGCGCGTCGTGAGTGAATGAACCTGATCGCCGTTGTGCAGCTCAAATCGACCGAAGTCGACGCGCACGTTGCCAAAACGAACAACGTCTTCCACCGGTCGGCTCGCCGGAGCACTGTCGATGGTGCGGCGGCGGCGGTCGAGCAGATTCCGAACGCGGCTGAGTAACTCGGGCAAAGCAAACGGCTTTGTGATGTACTGATCAACGCCGCAGTCAAAGGCCTGAGCTTTATCTTCGGCCAGAGTTCTGGCGGTCAGTGCCAAAACGGGAATTTCCGTGTCGACCTGGCGAAGCTTCCGGCACGTTTCATAGCCGCTCATTTCCGGAAGCATTAAGTCGAGCACGATCAGGTCGAATTCCGGTGAAGCTTCACGGTGCAGATCCAAAGCGGTCGCTCCATCACCGGCTAAATCAACCTGATAGCCTTCCTGCTCAAAATTAAAACGCAGGCCGCGAGCAATTGCGTGCTCATCTTCGACAACAAGAATTCTCATTATCTTTAGACTCCCGTCGTTTTCTGAGCGTTTTCATCTGAGGCATTTCCTTTACCACCGGCCTGTTGTGGTTCGCCGACCGCTGACTTTTCCTGGGACGGAAAATTAGAATCTCCCGACTTCTGAACGACAATCCGACCGGGCAACTGAACTTCAAAAACACTCCCGATTCCGTCCGGTCCGTCAGAAATCGTAATGCGGCCCTTCATGATACCGACCAGAGTCTTGACGATGTACAGCCCCAACCCGGTTCCTCGCCGCGTTCGTTGCAACTCGTCACTTCCGCGGAAAAACATCTGAAAGACATTGCCGCGTTGCTCATCGGGAATGCCGCTGCCGTGGTCTCGCACACGGACCACAATCCGATCCCGGCCACGAGCCGCCGCTGAGATGTGGACGCGTGGCGGATCACCTCCGTATTTCACGGCGTTGTCGATCACGTTGCCGAACACCATTTCCAGCAGCATTCGTCGAGAATTCAGCGTCAGCGGAAAAGTTTCAAACGAAAACACATCATCAATTTCGCACTTATGATGTCGGCACGCCTGTTCGGCTGCCGTCTGTAACAGCTCGCTTAGATCGAGGTGCTCGGGTTCTGTCTGACTGCCGATGGCGTCCAGCCGTCCGACTTCCAGCAACTGATTGATCAGCTGGTCCAGTCGTTCCAGTTCGGTATCCATCGTCTGATAGAATTCAAGCCGGTCGTCTTTGCTGAGATCTCGCATCAGCAACGTGTCAATGTAAAGCCGCAGGGCTGCGATCGGTGTCTTGAGTTCGTGAGTCACGCTGTCGACGAAATTCGACTGGCGACGATTCAGCTGAATTTCCTTAATCGTCAGAAACGAATAAAACGTGATTCCAAACAGGCTGATACCAAGAGCAACTGTTCCCAGAATGAGTGCCAGCCAGGAATGGCCTTTGTATAGCTCAACGATCAGAAACATCATCAAGGTGATGTTCAGCAGCGCAAGCACAACACTGGTCCAGATGGGCAGCTTGAGATGCGATCGTTTTCGACGAAAATCGGCCATCAGAACGGGTGCCGGAAGAGCGTTGGGATAATGCTGACGCGAATGAAGCCAAACGGTGGTTCCTTCACAGCAAGCATCGTATCTTCCACATCGCGTTTCGCCCACGTTCTGCTCAGGAATTACTCATCAAGCGATGGATTGCCCGAATTTTCGGCGAGGTGAGTGAGATCACACGTTATTCGGCAAGCATTTCGAACCGATGAAGAGCGTCCATCTCTTTGTCCGGATCCACATTCGACAATTCCAGCGACTCGGATTTCAGCTCCACCGACATCGTCATCTTCAGGCGGTCTGTTTGTGATTCGTCGCGCAAAGTGAAGAACACACCGTTGCTGCTCTGGAGGCGACTGAGGTCGTCCACGACGGCCATTTGAATATGCCCGAGCGACTTGCGTGATGATTCGCCGCCTTTTCCCGAAGCCACCTGGTGAGTTACTTCGCCTGTCTTACTGATCCTCAACCCAGTGGCATTTTTCGGGATAATGATATCACCAGAAACAGAGAATGCGTCACCACCAATATGCAGGCCAAGTCTTCCGTCAGCAAGTCTTTGGAACGCACCGCAGCGAGTAAGCACGCAGCCAGGTTCCAATCGGAACATGGCATGGCGATCATGTTTTAGAGCCACCGCGACATGCATTGGGTTGTCGGATGAGACTGTGCTGCCCGGCGTGAAATCGAAGACCGACGAAACGATCCGCGTCGATGTAGCGTCTCCATCGGCGTGGATGCTGGCGAGCTGTGTCTGAACTTTCTTTCGGCGATGCCCGGGAGTTGTTAAGTGGACCAGATTGTTACGAACAATCGACTTCGCTCGAATAAAAAACGGAGTTTGCGGGGAAGTCGATGGATTTAGCAGATCGTCGATTTCTGCGAACACTGCAGACCCCGCCGGAGAGATCTGAGGCAACATCTGCTTTTGCGCCAGCAGAGCGTCGAGTTCATTGAGCGACATATCAACGTAGGCATCCACCCATCCGGCAAGCTCATCTTTGTCGAGGTCGGGAAAACGTTTTCGAATCAGAGCCCTGGTCGCTGATCGCTGTTCTTCCGATGCAGCATTCCCTGCCTCAGCGGGTGACGTCTCCGGTTGCTCGGTAAGTTGTCCGTCAATGGTCGTTTGTTCAAACGCAGCTAACCGAACTTCAGGACCGGCGGTGACAGCAACGGGAACGTCGTTTCGGTCATCAACGTCGTCCGAATCGTAAAACGGGAGATCTTTATCTGCGTAGCCGACATGGTCTTCCCACAACTCGTCATGGACGGTCACAACATCCGGCTGCGCCGACGTTGTGAACTGTTGTGTGGTGAGAAGAGCGATACAGATCGCACAGATACCGAGCCCGGTGGCTTGCAGAATTCGAGTCATCGCTGGCTGCCTCCATGCAGCAATGGTGTCAGTTGAACTTAGCCTTGTGAATCAATCATTTGCTGGCACAGCATTAACCTGAGCGGCCTGCAACAAGCCTGCCGCGATGGCCAGATCACCCATGTGCTGTCGATATTGCTGATCCAAAACGGCATATTTCACACCGGTGATTTTTTCAAAGGATGGCTGAGCCATGACGTTTTTGAGATCTGGTCGGTAGGCGGCTGACAGCAGACTGACGAAATCGTCGCGATATATGCCATCTTTGTAGTGCATCAAAAAATGCGCGACGCCGGATGCCTGTGTGTAGAGTTTCGGCACGTGCGGACTGTCCTTGAACTGGTCTCGACCGAGCCCAAAGAAAATCTGGAACGGCATAAAGAAATACACCTCATTCTGGATCTGATTCGTTTCTCTGGCCAACAGACGCTGCCAGGCTTTGACGAATCGTCGATGGTCCGGATTGCCGACGGAGATCTGCCCTTCGTTAATCACAACCGATTCGAAATAGCAGGCGATTCCTTCGAGCATCCAGAAATTCGATTTTTCGCACAGAGTCCACGGTCGAATTCTGCGTTCACGCAGCACCAGCCTGCGCTTCGATGCCGCGGATCGCCGATCTGCAATTGTCGCGAGGTCAAAGATCTGATGTGTTGCTTCGTGGTAGATCACATCCAGATCTTTGTCCGCTGGATTGCGGAAGAAGTAGCTCGTCCGGTCGTCTTCCCAATACAACCCGTTGGTGTCGATCCGGCGCAGTTGTTCGCTTTTGGCACGCACGGTGCGATCGTATTCTTCCTCTGTGGCGAAGTAGTGGACTTCCATGGGAGGATTTGGCTTGCCGCCGCGCCGCATTTCCTGCGCATCTTCAAAACGAGCCACCAGAGTCTTGGGAGTTTCGAAGAACGCCGCAAAGTTCGTTGTCAGCCACTTGTGAAAGATCTCCAGCTTGCGTGAGATCGCGACACCTTCTTCGAGGCTGGTATTCGTTTTGATCAGGAAGTGCTCAGTCTGCACTTCCCACGCATTTCGAAAATCCTGTCGCAGTGCCTTTTCTTTGGCAACAGAAACCCACTTCGACCGAAACAGCCGTTCGCCCTGTTCGTAGCGTTCGACATGTCGCAGTGGAATCCAGCCGAATTGCGGATGGTCGATTTCCGGTGAACTGCCACTTCGCTTACGAGCTTCAAACGGTGACACCCATTCCCCGGCGTATGTCGCGTCGCCCTCACGAGTCGGGTCCCGGAACAGCTTCTGCCCAAGTACGGCTCGCGCGTTCACATGATCGGGGTCCAGTCGCAGCGTGTCTTCAATCAGCTGATAAGCAATCGTCGGCAGGTTTGCTCGTGTGAGCGCTTTGCGGGCGAGGCTGTAAAGTTCTGCCGCGCGGCCTTTTCGCAGAGCCTGCAACTGCGTCCGCCACGCGCGCTGTTGCTGAGAAAGTCGTTTGCTGATCGGCAACTGTGCCATTCGTGGGGGCGTGGACCGATCGTCGCGGGTGGTGATTTCCATCGAGATCGCGGTGATGTCAATCGCCGGTTGAGTCAGACCCTGGTCGTGACAGTGCTGGCTGAGTTCCGACAGTTCGAACCGCAGATCCTTCAGAATGTCCTGGTGCAATTTCTGAAACTGTGCGCGGCGACGTTCGATCACCGACCGATCTTCGCACCAGCCCGACCGACAAAGTCCCGATCCTGCTTGCGCGAACACGATCGCTGTCAGGAGGAACATTCGAGATCGGGAAAGGGGGGGCTTCATGTGTCGGCTTTCGGTGAGGTCGACGAGATAAAGTTGATCTGGTGTGAGACCTTCAGACGATGGCCTGGTTACAGTTTACCAATATTCAAAGTATCGCCGAAAGACATATTTCAGGCTTGTTATTCCGCTCAGAGTCCGTCGCACAGAGGACAGAATGGCGGTAGAATCCGTTTACCATTCATCGCGTTGCCCGCTTAGGAACAGCTGCGTGGTTTTCTGTTGGGCCGATTTCGAAGAGACTGTTTCGCCGTGTCTGAAAAAATTTCGCTTTCCGAAACAGACCGAGACTTGCCGAAGCACGTGAAAAACGGCTTCATGCGGTACGACAAATTCCAACCGCTGACTCAGGGCGGTGAAGCCCTGCTGCGAACATGCTACGACGAGAACCTCGGGCGAACCGTGGTGATGAAAACACTGCTGCCGCAACTGGCCAACCTTGAGGTCTACCGAAAACGATTTCTGCGGGAAGCCCGCGTGACGGCTCAGATTTCACATCCCGTCACCGTGCCGGTTTACGAAATCAGTCGCGACCGCGAAGGCAGTGTCTACTTCACGATGAAAAAACTGGGGGGCCGGGACCTCTGCGACATCCTCGACAAAATCGCCGAGGGTGATCAGGAAGTCATTGAGAAGTTCCCTTTGGATCAGCTGTTGAGTGTTCTAATTCGTGTCGGGCAATGCCTGGCGTTCGCCCACAACGCGGGTGTCATTCATCGCGATTTGAAGCCCGCCAATATCATGGTCGGTGACTACGGTGAAGTGACTCTTCTTGACTGGGGACTCGCCAAGGTGAGAGACCTGGCCGACAACGACGAAATCGAAGAGTTGGTTCGCAGCGGCCAGCAGGAAGTCAGTGGAAGATTGACCGGCCGCGGGGACGTCCAGGGAACGCCTTTCTATATGTCCCCCGAACAGGTTCGAGAAACCAGCGATGTCGACCAAAGAACGGACGTTTACAATATGGGAATCATTCTGTTCGAAATCCTGACCAACGAGAGCTTTATGTCGGGGCGGCATTTTAAGGAGATTAAGCGGAAGATCCTTGAAGATCCCATTTCCGGCCCGATTGATCGGGCTCCCAAAGCCGGGATTTCTGCGGAACTGAACGCCATCTGCGTAAAAGCTCTGCTGAAGAATCCCGATGATCGCTACTCTGACATGCAGAGTTTCGTTGAGGATCTGCGGAACCATCTGCTGGGCCGACCCGTCTCAGTCATGAAACAGTCCCCACTAACTCGGCTGTTGCGTTCCAGCAGCACGCGCATCGTGAGCATCAGTTCTGTATTTTGGTTGTTACTCGGCGGGCTTTTGTGTCTGCTGCTTCAATTGATTTTTCGCGCCATCTAACCATTGGCATTCTCTTCTTCCAGTCATTCTATCGGCCTCTATGACCTCCCTTTCTCCTGACGTTCTGAAATCTGCCCTCAACCTTCACAACGTCTCCGTCGACTCGGCACACGTCCCCGCTCTTGTCGACTACTGCAAGTTGCTGTGGGATTGGAATGAGCGAATCAACCTGACTCGCCACACAGACATCGACGCCTTCGTTTGTCGCGATCTGATCGACACGCTGCAATTGTCTAAACACATTCAAGTGGGCAATTCTGTGCTGGACGTCGGATCCGGCGGAGGGGTTCCGGGAATTCCGCTGGCGATCATCCGCGAAGACCTGACCATGGCGCTCGCAGAATCTGTGTCCAAGAAAGCCAAAGTGCTGAACGCAATTGTACAGGATCTTGATCTGCCGATTCGAGTTCACGATGCTCGCGCGGAAAACGTGCTAAAGAACGAACGCTTCGACACGCTGACGGTTCGAGCTGTGGCGCCGCTTCGTAAGCTGTTGTTCTGGTTTCAACTGCACCCAGGGCAATTCGGTCGGTTGCTGTTGATTAAAGGACCACGCTGGGAAGCAGAACGAGAAGAAGCCAAACTTCTGGGCCTGACGGATAACGTCGACATCAGTGTCGTTGATGAATATCTTACGCCCGGACATGACAACAAAAGCGTAATTTTGTCTGTCATCTTTGGTGACAGGCCAGCAGGAGACAAAGCGTAATGGCGACAACGATCACAGCTTTGGGACACGCTGCATTTCAGGTAGAAACCGGCGGCAAGACAATTCTGATCGACCCGTTTCTGAACGGAAACCCACTGGCAAAAGCATCGTCCGACGACATCGCGGCAGACGCGATTCTGGTCACGCACGGCCATGCTGATCACGTCGGCGATACCGTCGCGATTGCCAAACGCACCGGTGCCATGGTGGTTTCGAATTTCGAAATCGTCACGTGGCTGCAGGAACAGGGCATTCCGAACGCTCACCCCATGCACATCGGCGGCAGTCACGAATTCGACTTTGGCACTGTGAAGCTAACGATTGCGCACCACGGTTCAGCGCTGCCGGACGGCAGCAATGGAGGCAATCCGACTGGCGTCATTCTGAAAACGGCAGACGGCAACATCTACTTCGCTGGTGACACGGGACTGTTTTTGGACATGCAATTGATCGGCGAAGAAGATCTGGCGGTAGCCGTGCTTCCGATCGGCGACAACTTTACGATGGGACCGGACGATGCTGTGCGAGCGACAAAATTTCTGAAGCCGCGCACCGTGATTCCGCATCACTACGATACGTGGCCCCTGATCGCGCAGGACACAAATGCCTGGGCTGAAAAAACGGCGGCCGAAACAACGACGAATCCCGTCGTGCTGGGAGTCGGTGAGTCTCACGTTTTGCAGGCATCGGTTTCCACATGAGCGAATTGATTCCTCTGTTGGCAGCAGACACTTTGCCGCCTGGTGAATCGGCCGAAGTTGTGGCAGAAGGTCGCATCTTTGCCGTATACAACGTCGATGGCGACTTCCGCGTCATCGATGGCATCTGCCCTCACGCCGGCGGACCACTGGGCAAAGGATCACTGCATGGCGATGTTGTCACATGCCCCTGGCATGGCTGGCAGTTTAACGTCGAAAGTGGTCAGCACTGCCTGAACGCCACGATTTGTCAGCAGTCGTTTCCGGTGGAAGTCGTGAACGGCCAGGTGTCTATTCGGCTGAAATAACCGACTGTTCCACGACGCCCGCGCGTGTTTGAAACATTCGCACGCCATATTGGCGAGACCCTGGTTCCAGCTTCGCACTTTTCGTCTGTCATCCGGTGAGGGGCGCGCCGTCGAAGGGAACTACCCGTTGAACGAGCTCTAAGCCCGCCGTCCTCGTCTGTAACGTCTGGTGCTCTTAAAACCGTTAGCTCGAGCAGACGCAGGAAAACGAAGGACGCGACGTTCAGGAACAATCGAGCAGCGGTCGGAGTTCCGGCAGAGTGCTGATGAACGTGACGTCTTCGAATTGGCCCGCCAGTTTTCTGTGTGGGTCGTAAGCAATGACCTGCATCCCGGCGGTGAGGCCCGCTTTGATGCCGAAGACGCTGTCTTCGACCACCACGCAGTTTTCGGCCGGCACCTGCATTTTTTCGGCAGCCATTAGAAACAGGTCCGGCTCTGGCTTCCAGGTCTTAATCTGGTACGCACTAAAAATGCGTGATTCCGGAAAGTGCTGGATCAGCCCAACAGTTTCCAGGCACACGTTTACTTTGCTAAGCGGCGCGTTGGATGCGACGCAAAATGGCAATTGTATCGATTCGATGACGTCATGCACTCCATCAATCGGTTGCAGTTTCTCTCTCAACACACTCATCTGGCGATTGCGGAATGTGTCAAGAAAGTCGTCGGGAAGTTTTCTTCCCAGACGCTGTTCGAATTCTGCGAACACAACCGACAGTTCGTTGCCTGCGAATCGTTCCATCGCTTCGGCGTGAGAAATTTCCAGGCCGAATTCACCGACGTATTCCACCAGCACGGCGAGACTCAACGTTTCGCTGTCGACGAGAGTTCCATCACAGTCGAAAATGACAGCCTGAATTGGAGGTTGGGGCATTCGTTTTATTTAATAGCTGTTGGACAGCGGTTCTGTGGAGCTAACTCAGAAGATCCTGGATCACGTGTCCATGCACATCCGTCAGTCGCATGTCGCGACCGCTGAATCGATACGTCAGTCTTTCGTGATCCATCCCAAAAAGATGCAGCATTGTGGCGTGCAAATCGTGAATCTCAACCTTGTTTTCCACGGCCTTGTAGCCAAATTCGTCGGTGGCACCGTAGATCGTGCCGCCCTTGATACCGGCGCCTGCCATCCATGTTGAAAAACCGTACTGGTTGTGGTCGCGGCCGTCTTTTCCCTGCGCAAACGGAGTTCGCCCAAATTCTCCCGTCCAGACAACCAGTGTCGAATCCAACAGGCCACGTTCTTTGAGATCGGCCAGTAACGCTCCGATTGGCTGATCGACGCTTTTCGCATTCTTGGTATGACCGTCCACAAGGTTGTTGTGCTGATCCCAGCGGTCACCGTTTCCGCCCGGACAGGTCAATTGAATGAACCGCACACCTCGCTCCACCAGTCGCCGCGCCACCAGGCACTGTCGGCCAAAGGTTTTTGTGTTATTGAAGTCCGCATTCATGCCGTAGGCTTCCTGCGTCTCTTTGCTTTCTTCTTTGAGGTCCATCAGTTCAGGCACAGCCAGCTGCATGCGAGCGGCCAGTTCGTAATTTGTGATAGCCGATTCGATCTGGTCATCATGGTCGTAGAGTTCCAAAGTCCGTTGGTCAAGCTTTCGAATCAGGTCCAGTTTTCTTCGCTGAAGATCGGCCGTTGCTTCGCGTCGATTGATGTCTGCAACCGGCGGATTGGAATTCGAAAACACGGATCCCTGATAACTGGCCGGCAAGAAGCCGCTGCCAAAGTTATCCAGTCCGCCAGGCGGAATCAGCCCACCGTTTAGAATGACATAGTGCGGAAGATCACGACACTCCGTCCCAAGCCCATAACCAAACCACGCGCCCATGCCGGGACGACCCTGCTGACCGTGTCCTGTGTGAAGGAAGTAATTCGCATTCGTATGTTCGGGAAATTTCGACGTCATCGATCGAATGACAACCATGTCATCCACATGTTTGGCCACATACGGAAACAGATCACTCACCGGCGTACCACATTCGCCGTAGTTCTTAAATTTCCACGGACTAGCCAGCGTGTTTCCAATGTTGTTGAACTGCGTCGGTTCTGTTTTGACAGGAAACGGCTTCCCGTTTTCTTTGTCAAGACGTGGTTTTGGATCAAACGAATCCACATGCGATACGCCGCCATCCATATACAGAAAAATAACGCTGCGAGCCTTAGCGTCGAAATGTGTCTTCCGCGGCGAGGTCGGATTCGTAGACTGCGTGGCCTCAGCCTGAATGTCATTCAGCAGACCTGTCAGCGCCATCGTGCCAAAGCCGCTGGCTGTTTGTCGCAGCATGTCACGACGGGTGCCGTTTATCGGTAGGAAGTTTCTGCAGTGATGTTCAGACATGACAACTTTCGCAACTCAAGACATATCAAAACGGGAACCATCAACCTTGCATCTCACAATTGTACCAAGTCAGCAGGGCGCAGGCAGCCATTCCGCGCTAGCGGAATCTCAAGAAGACTGCGTCGCCATTTAACCGTCACGTTGAAGACCTTCTTCGAACTTTGATTTTCCTTTCCGAACCTGGCCGTTAATGAACACCTTTGAGCCAACGCATCAGTTGATCGATATCAAGCGAAACGCGTGAGTTGTCTCGCGACCCGAATCATCGCTGACGGTGATCACTGCATCCGCTGGCTCGCCCGCTTTTCGTGGGACACGCCATGATACTGAACCTTCATCCGTCACTCGCATCCCGGATGGACCGGAATCGAGTTCGTAGGTTACTCCGCCTTTGCTCGACTTTACTTCCATCTGATAGACAAAGCGTCGGCCGGTTTTGACGTATTGCGGTGGCCGTGACACCACGAATAGATAGTCTTCTCCCAACTGATCGAGTTCCTCATCGATATCAAGATCGGTCAGCACAAGCGTGTCATCTGATTTGGGTAACGTGACGAGCAGTTTGGCGTCGGCAAAGAACAGCACACGGCGATCCAGTGTGAGTCGGTTCTGAGCGTGAAAGTCACCGTAGCTGCCTGGCCGGACGGTGATGTCCGGAATGCTGAGAATAGGTTCTGCGGCGTTGCCGACATGAATGTTGACGGTTGCGTTCTCTTTTTTGCTGCGGTCGTCACGATTGACACTTACCGAATAGTGTCCGCCTACCGCTGGCAATTGAAATCGCTCCGCACGCAGACCGTCACTCAAACGGAACTCCTTTGATTGATCCGTGAAAATTCCCTTTGGCGTAAAAATAAGTTCGCCTTCGAAATCCGGCGTCATGTAGCTCACTGATTCGCCGCGCCGAAACGAATGCACGTACTTGTCGATCACAACCAGTGTGCGAAAATCACCAGGCGAATACCGCGTACTCAGCAGACAAAATGTGCGACCGTTCGGACTTGCTCGTACGATCACCTTCTCCGCGCCCGGCAGTGGATCGGCCGGTTTTCGTCCGGTGTGGTCGATGATTTTCAGATTTGCAGACTTCAATGTCTTTGGGCTAAGCAGCACACCATTCTTATCCGTTGATCCGGCGTAGATAACCCCAGTGACGTGTGATCCGGTCGCGATTTCTTCTACGGGACTCTGAAACGGAAGCTTGACGGTCAGTTCTTTTTCGAAGCTGTCGAGACTCCAACGCTGAATGACGTTTTCGCGGCGAACAGTGATGTAAATATGTTCTGCACCGGCGGCGATACGTGAATCTGCTTCTTCCAGTGGAAGTTCATGAGTGATTTCCCGTTCCTGCACGTCAAAGACGGCCAGCTTTTTGAGATCCCCCATCAGAAAGAAGAGAAATCGCCCCGAACCTCCGACGATCACGTCCTGAAACTTCGCCGGCAGCTCGATCAATTCTCCATTCGCTCGAACAAACGGATTGTCTGCCGCCTTTCCCTGAGTCTTTCTTTTCTGCTTCGGTTTCGACTTCACCTTCTGATTAACCGGCGCCTTCATTTCGGCTCGAGCCACTTCACGTACAACCATCGGACCGTCCACGTCATCGCCCGGGTCGTTGTCGCGATCTTCATCGGACTGTTCAGCCAGGATTCTTGTTTGAAGAGCCTGCGTTGCTGTTTGTGTTCTATCGTCTTTTGTGCGCATCGCCGCGTTGAGCAATAGTTTGGCGGAATAGAATTCCTTCTGATCAATCGCTGATGCACATAGTTTGAGCACAGTATTGAGACTGTTAGAAGGCAGTTGAGTTGCCCGTCTTTCACAGGCCATGGAGGCCAGTTGGACGCGGCCTTCTTCTGTGTCGTAGGCGAAGTGCTGACCGAAAGCGTCAGCGACCATAACTGAAGTGTCGACATCATGTGCTTCAATCGCCTGCATGGCTGCCGACAGCAATAAGGCCGCGCGATTGTTAGATTCGGTGTTGGGTTTGTTTGCCTCGCCGATGAGTTTTCTCGCCAACGCGGTTTGCTGACGTGGTGATTTTGCGGACCGAAATTCCTTCTGCCACTTCTGCTGAATGCTGGCCAATTGACGTTTCATCTCGTCGCTCTGTTCGTCCGGCGGCTGAGGCTTTCCGGATGATGAGCGGTTGCCGGTCGGCAGACTTTCGACGTTCAACAGCACTTCGGTTGCCGCAGACGACAGTCGCGACCTGATGAGCTTTTCGAAGTCCGTGCGTGTGCGGTCAGGAGCACGCGAATCGATGGCGAGGTAAATGACCAGCGTTCCATCGTGCAGGAATTTCATGCTGGCAGCTGCAGCTGTTGCTGCGGCAGGATCATCAATGTCGTTTTCGATGGAGCTGGCAGTGACTTCAGCAAACTCAGCCGCGTTCGCCTTCGCCGACTTTTCGTCGGTGTATTCCCACGCCTGAACGGAGAAGGAGAAGGGACCACCGTCTTGCTGCAATTGATAGGTGCCGATATAGGAAGCTTTGATTCGATCGAGCATCAGCACCTGCAATAAAGTGCGATTGACGCCAAAGCTTGCCCTGTCCTCTGTGATTCGAAATGGCTCCAGGCGTTCGTGTGGAGGCGGAAGCCGCATTTCGTGCGATTTCACCGATGCCGGAAGTGCGCTGGAAGGAACACGCAGCTTTGCGAGGTTCGGGTACTTCCTATCCAGTGGGTCCGCTGCGTGTGCAGCAGTCGACAACAATGCCGAGACCAGTATCAGATTGCTGACGATGATGGCGAATTGACGCGACTTCATATTTGTTTGTCCGTGTGATGGGGCATCTGAAATCTGAAATTTAAGATCGTTCTGCTGCTACTTATTCCAATGCCCGAAGCGATTCTTCTTGTCCGCCGCTTTTCCAGGCGGCATCGCATCCAGCGTTGATATTCCTTCGCTATACAACAGTTCGCCAGAGTAACCGTCGTGAAAATTGACAACAACCTGCGGCGCGTCGTAGGCGATGAATTGATAACCCGGACGATCATTGAGCCCGGCTTTGATCACGTTGTTGACGTTCACCGAGGCATACACCGTATGCCGCTGACGCAAATAGTGAACGTTGTCCGGGTACCCACCAAGCCATTTGATCTTGATGGTCCGCCCTTCGCTGTCGAACCATCCCCCCAGCGGAGGCAAGCCAGCGGTGCCGATGGGATGATTGGCAGAATTGACGGGAGAAATCAAAAACTCCCAAACGTTGTCTGTAATCTGTGCCGCCACAGGCTGATGCACGTCACCTGTCAGCAGTATCACAGGCTTTGGAATTTCATCCAGCACGGCAGTTAGTTCTTCACGTTCGTGAACATAGCCGCAATAGCCGTCGCCCTTTGATTCCGTGCTCTCAGCCCTCATGTGATACGCACTGTGATAGATAAACCACGGGTCCGGTGACACGATGAAAATGAAGTCGGCGGTTGTGGTCTGCACTTTGTTCAGAAACCATGCCTTCTGCGTTTCGCCCAGCACAAAACGATCTGCGTCGTGCGACTTCTGCACTCCCAGCCACCTGGAACGTTCGCCGCGCGTGTCCAGGAATAGAAAATGGCAATTGCCGAGGACTTTATCGAAGTAGTGATGCGTGCCAATACTGTAGGGCGCGACGTTCGTCTGTTTGAGTGGTGGTTCAATTTGCAAATGGGTCGCGTCGATGATTTTCTTCACGCGATACACGCCGACATTCTTTCCGCCTCGAGTGACAGCTTTGGGTTTGGCCGCTCCTTTCAAAAACGGACCGATATGCAGCGTACTCACCTGATCAAGTTTCAGCTTTGAAAAGTCAGCCTGAGGGTCGTGCAGAACATCCGTATCCTGCTTGAGGTTGGATGTGCCAAAACGTACGGCGGCGGTCTGTGAACGATCGCCATTGGCCCAGTCTGCGTAGTATTGCCACACGCGAATCGCCGGGTCACGCACCAGATAGTTGCCGTCACCACGTCCGACTTCTCCAGAACCGTCGATGTTGTCGGTCACTTCGTGGTCGTTGTACATCGTAAACAGCGGCACGTGTTTCAACAGTCGGTTGAGAGATCGGCCACGATTGAGATACAGCTTGTAGTTGTTACGAATGCCGTCCACTGTGCCGTCGATGGTTTCTTCGTACGTGTAGTCGCCGTTAACGATGTGGAACGCTGCACGGTGCCGATGCTTTTCCCAGATCGTGTCGAATGCCGGTGGACTCGGATAAATGCCGTATGTTTCCCCCGGCGATCGTTGCCGCTGGCAGGCTCCAATGGTGAACGAAAGATTGAACCGCCCGTCGGGATTGAACTTGTGAACGTAACTGGTCTCATCTGGCAGTGTGCGAAACGTCGGCCACGGATCGCGCAGGTCGTTGCGACTGTCGATGATCTCGCCGGCAACTCGCACGGCGTATGCGTAGACGGTGTTTGGTTTCAGGCCAGTGAGTTCCGCCACTCCGGTGAAATCGTGATCCGCTTTTGTGGTGGCCGTTGTCACCGCGGCATCAGCAAACGGTGGGCGGTGGGGCCGGACCAGTACTTCGAACTGCAACTCACTTTCCGCTCGCACCCAAACTCGCACGGAATCAGCAGCAACATTCCCCAGCACCGGCCCATGAGTGATCGGGGAACTCTGCATCGGAATCACATGATTCGCAATGGGGTCCGGCCAGGTCAAATCCTGAGCGTTGGCCACAGCGTTATGGATTGACAATGCGATAAAAGCGTACGACAGGCAAATGATGGTGCGCAAGACTGTTCTGTCCCGTAAAAGGTGATCGACAAAGAATCCGATCTGCCAATTCAACCACATCAAAGTTGCGTCCGCTACTGTGAGAAGCCGGAAGGATCCTGTCGGGTGTAGTCGCAGAAAGTTGCGAAGCTGGAAAGGATGGCCGGGGGTGGAGCGAGGCACGAGCGAAACCCCGGGGTTTCCTTCGCAAGCTCAGTCCAACCCCGGCCACCCATTTCAGATGCAACAGTCTTGCAACAATCTGCTACCACACCCATCTTGTCAGGGAAAATTCCCACGCGAAACAGTGCCAGTCACTGAAATGACAGCCTCTGTGATCATTTTCAATGATTTCGCAAAGGTGCCTGGCGTTGAAATTCTGGCTACGAATTACCGCTTCTCCAGTCCCGACGCAAATCCCGGCTCACAATTCGCTCTGGGGTTGTCAGTCCGTTTGCGGTATTTTACGAGGCACGACACCGTAAATACCGCACTTTCCGTTCGCAGTTTCTCATGCAATCGCTGGAAGAACACACATCGATTTCGATTCGATCGCTGCTGCCGAGTAGTCTGATTTCTCTGAGCGTGCACGTCATCGTCATCATTACTGCCGGCCTGACGATGCGCGGCTGCGACAACGCTGCGCCGTCGGCGTCGGGAGGACAGGACTTTCGCGAAATTGGTCTGGCATTTGTGAACGACAGTTCTGATGCCGTGTCCGACATCGCTGCTCAGAATCCTCACGACACCGAAGACGTGCGGCCTTCTGTTCCCGATCCACAGCTTCAACAGCAGCCCGTGGTTCCGACAGAAGTTCCGAACGTTTCAGAACTCATGAACCAAAGTCAGTCGACATCAGATGCCACCGCCGAAGCGGATTCACAGTTCGATTTTTCCAACACCATCGGCCCCGGGCGTCCGATCAGTGGCGTTCCGGAAATCGGTGGAGGACTCAGTGAACTGATTCGACCACAGGGCAATTCGGGATCAGGATCGGCCGGCTCGCTGACGCCCGGGCCCGGCGAAACAGCCTTCATGGACATCGTGGGAAAAGGCCGCAGCTTTGTGTACGTGATTGATACGTCCAGCAGCATGGCTCACGATCAGCGGCTGGACCTGGCAGCAAGTCAACTCAAGAGAAGCCTGCGACTATTGGAACCCTATCAACAGTTCCAGGTACTGTTCTACAATCAGGTTGTCACACCGATCAATTTGCGGAGTCGCCCGTTCAAGGATTCTTATCCTGCGACAAAGGTGAACGTTCAACTGGCCGTGCAGGCCATCGACATGCAACAGCCTTTCTCCGGAACTTCCCACCTGCCAGCCATCCAGCGCGCGATGCTGCTGCGACCGGACGTGATCTACTTCTTAACGGACGGAGAAACCGGCGGTCTGGATGCTGCGGAGCTGCGGAAACTTCGTCGCGCGAATCGTGGCACGGAAATTCACGTTATTGTCTTCGCCGGAACTAGTCGTGAATCACAAGCCGTCAGCTGGCTGGAAACAATGGCGCGAGATTCCGGCGGACAGTATCGCCGCATCATGGTGAAGTAGCCGCATCGGAAATCTGTCACTGTGGACTACGTGTTCTTTTTTAACGCTTTCGAATCCGTGCTGTGGTTCACTATCGGCGTTGTATTGCTGTTTCTATCGAAGCGGCAGCCAGCGTGGCGTGGGCGGCTGCAGATTTCTGCATTCGGCTTTATTGCTTTTGGGTTCACAGACCTTGTGGAAATGCAAACCGGAGCGTGGTGGAAACCGTGGTGGCTGTTCGTTTGGAAAGCCGCGTGTGTGCTGCTGTTGGCGACAGTTGGGATTTATCATCGTCGCAAGTCCGGCGAAAGTCGCTCGAATCCGGGAAACTCGCGCGATTGATAAACAAACACGGCCCCCTAAGC
>CAYZYB010000010.1:0-19013 GCA_964481505.1 uncultured Planctomycetaceae bacterium
CTCGCACGACAACCACGTCTTCCGGTCCCCAGTCGCCGTACAAAATGCGGCCGATCTCCGCCTGCGACGCCTGCATGCCGTTCTTTGCAACAAAGCGAAGATCCAATGTCTGAGCAGCAATATCATCAAGTGCATCAACGCGCAATACGGCAACAGCTCCACGACCGGTAGCCGTGAGTCGTTTTACGGTGAATGGATTTCGGACCGAATTCATGTCACGAATCATAGCTGATTGCGATGGAGTCACAGTGGAAATAGACTATCTGTCCTTCCAGTTCGTCATTCCCGGTTCACGGAAAGCTCCATGATCTTCACACGCCGACTTTCGTCTGTTTTCGCAGTGCTGCTGTTGACCGCTGCAAACTTCGTTTCCGCCGCGGACGCGCCACCGAACATCGTGATGATCATCAGCGATGATCAAACATGGACCGACTATGGCTGCATGGGACACGCTGACATTCAGACGCCGCACCTTGATCGCCTGGCCTCACGCAGTGCCATGTTTCGCCGCGGTTATGTGCCTGTCGCATTGTGCCGCCCGTCGCTGGCCACCATGATCACCGGTTTGTATCCGCATCAGCATGGAATCACGGGCAACGACCCCAGCCCCGACAAGTCACTCACTGCCGAACAATACTCGGCCCTGCGAGCAAAACTTATCGCAAAACTGGACGCTCACCCAACCGTCCCGACTCTGCTGGCGAAGCAGGGGTACATCAGTCACCAGAGCGGCAAATGGTGGGAAGGAAACTTCAGCCGCGGCGGCTTCACGCACGGAATGACGCGTGGCTTTCCGCAAAAGGGCGGTCGCCACGGCGACGATGGACTAAAAATTGGTCGTAAAGGCATGGAACCGGTTCTGGAATTCGTCGACGGGGCCGTTGCTGACAAGAAGCCGTTCTTCCTGTGGTACGCGCCGTTCCTGCCGCACACACCACACAATCCTCCGGCCAGACTTTTTGAGAAGTACAGCAAAGAGGGGCGTCATCCGTCTTTGGCAAAGTACTACGCGATGTGTGAATGGTTCGACGAAACCTGCGGAACGCTGATCAATCACCTCGAAAAAGCGGGCGTGTCCGACAACACGATGATCGTGTATGTCACCGATAACGGCTGGATTCAACGAACGCCGGACCTAACCGTTCCGAAGGGGTGGAAGTCATCGTTCGCGCCGAAATCGAAGCAGTCGCCTTACGACGGCGGAACACGGACTCCGATCATGGTTTCATGGCCCGCTAAGATCAAACCGTCCGACCGTTCAGAGGTTGTCAGCAGTATCGATCTTGTTCCCACGATGCTGAAAGCTGCCGGAGCCGAAGTGCCGGCCAATCTGCCGGGCGTCGATCTTATGCCTGTCGTCACCGATCAAAAGCCACTGGATCGCAAAGAAATCTTCGGTGAAAGTTTCGCTCACGACGTCGCCGACGTCGACAACCCGGAAGCCAGTCTACTTTATCGCTGGGTGATTCAGGGCAAATGGAAACTGCTGCTGACGTACGACGGCAAAGTCAATCGCTATGGTCCAATGCACCTGCGAGACGAAAATCGCCCACAACTGTTCGACCTGATCGCCGATCCGCTGGAAACGAAGAATCTGGCCGTCGACAATCCAGAAGTCGTCGCCAGCCTCGCGGCGAAGCTTGACGCATGGTGGAGCGTCAGCGAACGAAAAGTACTGACGACCTTCGAGGCGGCGAAGTAACGTAGACGGCAGACGTTGCAACAACACGTTGTCAACGACTGTTTCCTGCCCTGTTCCCGTTGGAAGAAGGCTTCAGCTCAATCCCTGCTCGTGATTCCGTCACGTCTGCGGCTTCTATCTGCGCCGAATCGCCAAGGATGATCGTACAGTTCGCGATGCGCGATGCCGAACTGCGGCCAGGGATATTGCGAGCAGGCCCATGATTCGTGTGCTAGCTTTCAAGTGGAAATGATTCCCAGGTTATACCTAACGTCATAACCCTGAAAATTCGTATGACAAAACCGTCATCACTGTCAGAATCCGACCTGCGCGTCTGAAAGGCATTGGTGACAGAGCACGTTGGTTTTTCCAGTTTGTGCTTTTCGACACAGTTTGCGCTGGGCGTCACCAAAATTCATACTGACTTCGAAGTCGCTGTGCTTTCCGAAGGCGAAGGCGAACGGGAAGAGCTTCAATAAGTTCGGCCGAGTTGACAATGAGTGCCATCATCAAACCAATCAGTGCTCCCAAAGCCTCCGGCTCGAATATCATCGAGCGGCTGCGCGAACGTGTGGAAGATTCCGACGCACTTTCGACTTTGGTGGCAGTCTTCGATCAGGCGATGATCAGCGGTACCAACTTCGTGACGGCGATTATTATTGGTCGATGTTGCGGCGCTGAAACACTGGGTATTTATTCGCTGGTGGCAGCTGCGATGGCAATGGTAATCGGCCTGCAGGATCAGCTCATAACGGCACCGTACGTACTTTATCACAACCGAAAACGAGGACGAACGCTACAACGGTACCTTGGCAGCAGCCTGGTTCACCACGCTTTCTTTCTGATGGTGACTTTCCTGGGAATGCTGGTCTGTCTGGGTGGCGTTCAGAGTACCACACCGCTGGTAAAGTCCGTCACGCTTGTTCTGACTATCGCCGCCCCGGCCATTATTCTGCGAGCCTGGATTCGTGAAATCGCGTTAGCTCATTGTTACGTTGTGACCGTTCTGATCATCGATGCCATCGTATGTACCACTCAGCTGGCAGCAGTCCTCGGGATGTTCGCGCTTGGCGTTGTGAACCTCACGGCAATCTACAGCGTGCTGGGTCTTGCCTGTTTGCTGACAGCCTTAGTCTGGATGAAAAGTCAGCGACACCGTTTCGTGTTCTCGACACGTTCTGTAAAACTGGATTGGCAGCGGAACTGGCGGTTTGGTCGCTGGGCACTGGCGACGCATCTGGCAGGCACATCAACACCGTATGTGATGCCGTGGGTGCTGTTCATGATGCATGGCGAAGAAGCAACCGGGTATCTCGCATCGTGCAGTGTGATCGTCGGGGTCGCCAATATTCTGCTTTCCGGTATGTCAGATTTCCTTGCACCGCGGGCTGCTGCCGCTTATGCCCAGGGTGGCGTTAAGCAGTTGCGAAAAATTCTGCGTTCGATGGCGATCCTCGGCACCTTGACCATTGGATCTGTCGCAGCCATCGCGACTTTGTTTGGCGAAGAAATTATAAACACTCTTTACGATGGTCGATTTCCAGGTGCCGGAGATATAGCCGCTCTAATGGCACTGTCGGTCCTGGCAAACGCACTTGGAAGTGTCGCGGGCAACGGCCTTTGGGCAATCGACAAGCCTCGCGCCAACTTCGTTGCGGATATGGTAACGCTGACGGTCGCCATCGCAGCAGCTCCTGCAATGGTGGGACCATACGGCGCGAAAGGAGCAGCCATGGCGACGCTGAGTGCTTGCGCCACGGGTGCCGTAATTCGTCTGCTGATCTTCCAGTCCCACTGCGGGACACGGGGGACCAAAAATGTCAGTCGCGATGTGCCGGAAGATGCTTCGGTGGAGTAACCATTGTTCACCGGTTCGGTCTACAGGTTCCCCGGCATCACCAGTAATCGCGGATTTCTGATGTGAAGTCGCGGTTCCGGACGACGCAGGTCTGCGGCGATTCCCAGCCAACCGACCGACAATTCGGGAATCGTCGCTGTCGACATCAACGTTCCATTCAACCTCACAGCAATCGCCGGACCGTCAACCACCACTTCAATATCGTTGGGCATGTCCTGCAGGAGCTGAGCTTGTCGGAAGACATCGAGATCGTTCAGCGGCACGTTGTTGTTCAGTGCGCTAATTCGCCCCATAGCGCCAGCATGCAGCACAATGGTGTGAGCCGTGAAGACGTTGCTTGTACCTCCTGAGGCGGCGAATATGATCTGCGTAGAGTTGGATTCCGGCATCAGTTGAAATCGCAACACATAGCGATCGCGTTGCTCGGTTGTGTCCACGAAGCCAACCAGTGTTGACTGCTGTTCTGATGTTAACAGAAGCTGCCCGTCTTTGATCGTCCACAGATCACGTCCCTCCAGCGGAATCCGTTGAGGCATCGCGGCCTGAACGAAAACTTTGCTGCTCGCTTCCTGAAAAATGGGCCGAAATTGCCAGCGGTTCAGTAATCGCAGGAGCTCTTTGACACTGAGATCGTCTACGGTGCCTTCGGTTGCCCTGGACAGTTCCACTGCGATGTCGTTAGCGGATGATACGTCTGAATAAAGTACCCCGGCAGCGCCCGAAGCCTCTCGTTTCAACAACGACTTCACGACGTCCAGGATTCCAGACGACAGGACATACTGTCCGGCAGTCGTACTGCTGACTGCCAATCGCAGTCCGTGTTCGATGATGCTGTCCTGCTGCCGCTGACTCAGTCCCGTCCTGCGGAACGACTCAAAGATCTCACTGACTTCGGCAAGTTCGTCGGTGCCGTATCGCTCCGCTCGCAACTGAGCAATCTCCAGTTGCACATCGATCGCCCTTGCTTTCGCCGCTAAGTCTTCGTCGATCAGCTGCAGCGCCGCGGCGTCCGTGACTCCAGGCTCACTATCTCGAACCTGCAACAACAGATGACTGGCCAGCATCGCTTTGTCGACCGTTGTTCTTGCCCGAGCGATGCGGCGAGCATACGTTGTTCGCAGTTCAGCAACTGCTTTTGTGATTTCATCGGCAGCAGGCATCGACGATGGTGGAGATTTCATGCCTTCCGTCGCTGATTCTGTACTGGCGGCAGAGACTTCGATTTCCATCGGAACCGCGCCAGCAAGACTTCGGCTGGAGGCTCCCGGACCGGAAAGCCTGCCCAGCAATGAAAAGCGAACGCTTCCGGTGAAATCGTCGGGAACGCTCCAACGGATTTCGGTATTGTCCGGAGTCAGGCGGAGTCCTTTTGGAGCGTCGGGACCAGCTTCGATGACACGCGAAATTTTGGCTCGGTCGTCTCGCTTGAATCCGGACTTTGGAAGCGTGTAGCGAAACTGTCGTCCCGCAATTGCAGTTTGCGGTGGGATTGGGGGCAATACGTGACCGACTTCAGATGGGAGCACCAGCAACATCACACGACGTGTGCTCAGTTCTTTAGAATTCTCTGCGTCCGAAACGGACACGGTGACCTGGTGTGGGCCCATTTGTTCGGTCGTCGGCGTCCACGTCAGCATGCTATTGCTGGAATCAAGTTTGAGTCCATTCGGCGTTCTGCCCCGAAGTTCGTACTTCAGTTCAAGAGCATCGCCATCCACGCCTTCGACCGTCATGGGCAGTTCAAACGGACGCTCCACCATCGCCAGTGTTTCGCTGCGGCGTGGCTCTGATAGCTTTGCGTTGCTGATGTTGAGGACGACATCCACCGGCACCGTTGCTTCAGCCAAAAGTTCTTCGGTGTCACCAACGACGTGAATCAGCTGGACGGGTATCGAATAATTCGACGGCGGTTGTTCCATAGGAACTGCCCACTCCATGCGACCGGATTTCGGATCCACGATGAGTCCGACCGGAGCAGTATCGCCGACTGCAAATTGCAGATTGCCGTCCGCTGGCTCGGTGGTTACGTCGGCTTTTAGATCGTGTGTCCAGGTTTCGCCAACGGTCGCGGTGGTTAGAGTTGCCTTCTGAAAGCTGGCGACCGGTGCCACGGATTTCGGCTGAACAACCGGAGCAACCGCGGCCTTATTCGCTTTATCACTGCCATTGTAGAATGCGATAATCGCCAGAGCTGACAGGATGAGCGCCCCCACACCCATCGCGATGAAGCCGGTCTTTTGTCCTCGCCTCGGCTTTTGTCTTGAATTCGCATTCGATTTTTTGCGTTGACTGGCCGTTGATCTGATATCCGAAGTGATATCCAACTGAACGACTGGCGCCGTGGACATCGAGGAGCTGAGGTCAGAATCTGTCGCTAACATCAGATCGACAACGCTGCCTTCTTCGACCTCCTTCAGGAATTTGCGGTACGTGCCGTCTTCCTCATGTGCCTGGTCGTCATTTTCAATGTTTGGATCGGGAAGCGGACTGGCGCCGGAATCACTGCTGGTATGACGGGCTGCCGTGCGAAACACGGCCATGGAAAGTTCTTCGCAGTTGGGAGCGAGTGCGTCCACAACTTCCTGCGGCGTTTGATACCGCGCGTCAGGATCACGCATCGTCATCTTTGAAACAACGGCCGCAATGTCCTTTGAAATGTCATCACAGACAGTCAACACCGAAGGGGCATCACGTTGCAGCCTTTGCCCCAGCACCTGTAGCGGATTGCTTCCAGTGAAAGGAATCGTGCCGGTCAACAGACGAAACAGCGTACAGCCCAAACTGTAAATGTCGCTGCGGATATCGACCTTCGTGGTGTCCCAACCCTGTTCGGGCGACATAGTCCGGCGTGCCCATGACCTGGCCGGCACGCGTGACGGTATTCTCATCGGCGTCGTCGGACATCAGCAGGACGAGCCCCATGTCCATCAACTTCGCAACGCCTGTGTCCGAATCTTCCCAATGCACCATCATGTTGGCGGGCTTGATGTCACGATGCACCATCTGGCGTTCATGAGCGTGCTGAAGTCCAAGTGCTGTCTGGCGGACGATTTCGCAGGCGATTCTTTCCGGCACTCGTCCCATACGATTGGCAATGCGGTCTACTTGATCGCCATTGACGTATTCCATCACCATAAAATCGACCGCACCGACGCGGCCAGCGTCCAGAGTGCGAACGATGTGCTTGCTGTCGAGCTTCGACGTGGCTCGGATTTCACGACGAAATCGCGATACCAGCGTTTCATTGCCCGTCAGCTTTTTGGCCATCACTTTGACGGCAACATCCTGATCGAGATGTGCCGCGCGGGCTCGAAACACATGCCCCATGCCGCCGCGACCGATGGGATTCAGAAGTCGATACTGCTGCAATACGAATCCTGTTTGCCCTTTGAGCAACTGGCGAGACTGCCAGCGGGTGAGATGTTTTTGGGAAACCAGCACGCGGGCAAGGCCGTCGGCCGTGATGGGATTGTTCACCAGTTGCTTCCGCAGCGTCGCCAGCTGCGCATCTGATAACAGTTGGCTCTTAGCCAATGTTTCGACGAATTCCAGAATGCTGGGTTCGGCCATACCGCCAAAGCGCCTCGATCGTAGATCCACAGCGATAGTCGCAGATGTCTGCCCGCGCACCTTGCATTCTCATACAGGAATGCGTGCTGACCGAGCGAACATCGTGAAGGACATTACAGAAACTGTTCTGGGGAGACGCTCACTGAGCCTCCTGCTCACAATGAATACTAGAGTTTTTCACTCAACTTCGGAAACCAAACGTCGGTCCGGAACTCACGTTATTCGTTAACAGGATGAACTCCCTGGGGAATTTCATTCACGACATTGTCGAATTCAGGAATTGATGAGCGAATTCCTTCGCGCACAAAACTCAGTTGCGGCGGATGGCACGAGGCGATATTTTGACGGCACTCCGCCGTTTCGCGTCGTCACGAATCAACATGAGAATCCTCGCCCTACTGCAGATTGTGCTGCTGCTGGCCACCAGTCTGGTGCCGGAGGGACGACACTTGCTGTCAGCAAAGACGCAGTGTGGTTCGGATTGTGCATGTTCGGCAGAATCTCGACAGGCCGGAACATGCTGCTGTTCGGGAAAAACAAAAGCCAGCGATGTTGATGCAGATACAGATGCTGAGCCAGCCAAAGGCTGCAGCAACTGCAAAGCCGCGGTGGCGAAGGCCACGGAATGCTGCTCACAAACGAAATCCTGCTGCAAAGCTGGCCCGCGTTCTGGAAAAAGCAACTGTCATCAGGAAGCCATTTCGGCTTGCCCCTGTGGCAGCGACGCTTATGAGCTGGTCGTAATTACAATGCCGCGGACAGGCCCCCTGCGAGTTCACTTGGAGTCGCCCTGCAATGTCGAAATGCCTTCCACGATTCTGGATGAGCGTTGCGATTCCGCAATTTCAGAACCGGAGTCGCCGCCTCCGAAAGCTGTCTGCTAAAGACGGTTCGAAGGCCCTTTTCGGGCTGCCAATTTGGAGTGAACGCTCAAGCGAAGCCCTGGTTTTTCTTGCCAGCTGTCTCTTTCCTCCGTCTCACTTGCTCCATCAAGCGAAATGCCTCGCGGCTTTGCTCGGTGAACGTGCAGTGATTCGTACCGTGCTTCCATGCTGCCGAGTCTTTCCGGCCGCCATTTCCTGCGCCATCGATCGCTTTGTATTCGACGTGCGCTGAGGCATTTCGATTTATGGAGTGCCTGGAAATGCGCGATCCGAGGCTGGGTAAAACAGCTTTCGTTCACACTCCAGCTTTCTCTTAACCGATGACGGCGTTTTCGTAGCGCTTTGATTTAGCGCCCTTGCGCCTGTTTACATAAAGGAATCTTACGTGTTTCGTCCTAACACTCTCACCGTCCGGCGCACTCCACAATCTCGGGGTCGCGGATTTACGCTGATTGAACTTCTGGTGGTGATCGCGATCATCGCCATTCTCATCGCGCTCCTGCTGCCAGCCGTTCAACAGGCTCGCGAAGCCGCGCGGCGAACTCAGTGCAAAAACAATCTCAAACAGATCGGACTTGCGCTGCACAACTATCACGACATCTTCAACACTTTCCCTCCAGGATACACGGCGCGTGGTGTGTTGGAGTCCGATCCTGTCACAGCAGAAACCGGGCCAGGCTATGCGTGGTCTTTTGCCATTTTGCCGCAGATCGATCAGGCCAATATGGTGAACAGTATCGATACAAACCTTGATGCGAACGATCCCGCAAACCTCGCTCTGGCTCAGGAAACCGTGTTGAATGGATTCCTGTGTCCTAGCGACCCCGCTCCCAGCTTCTTTGATGTCACCGATGGAAATGGCACGGCCATCAGGATGCCGAGTTCAAATTATGTCGGTATCTTTGGTTACGGAAGTGTGACACTGAATGCCGGAAGATCGACGGGCGTCTTCTATCGCAACAGTCGCACAAAATTTCGAGATATCACTGATGGGACATCGAATACATTTTGTGTCGGTGAACGCCGGGCAAAACATGACTTCGTCGATGGAGCTTCACCGGTTAATGCAAACAGCACGTGGTACGCTGCAATTCCCGGCGTCACGCGGTCTGCTGGAATGATGGGTATCATGGCTTCGTTGACAGAAGGTCCGTCATCCATGATTCTGGGACACGTTGGTCAGACAATGACGATGGCCGGGACGCCGATCCAGATGCATTCGAATCCCAATCAAACGAACCACATCGTTCACTTCAGTAGTCAGCACCCCGGTGGCGTGCAGTTTTTGCTGTGTGACGGTTCGGTTCATTTCCTGAGCGAAAACACGGACTATTCAATTTTCCGTCATCTGGGCGAAAAGAATGACGGGAACGTTTTGGGGGAATTCTGAACCACGTTGACACTGACTTCGGCTTCGCCGATAATTCTGCGTAAATTAAGAGCGAGCTGAAAACCAGCGAAAACACTGCTGGTTCCCAGCCGAACGTAGATCGAAGTCGTGTGTCTACCCATTTTGCGTAAGATCACATGTCTGAGGTCCGTCAGGTCAATGACGGCAATGGAAACTTGTTGGAGAACTGTTGAGTTCTCCATGAGGTTTCGTCGCCGGTCGGAATTTTGACGAATCCCACCACAATCAAACACTGGTCAGCTTTGACCGCCTCTTTTGTATCAGGAAACTGGAAAATGGCTGAAAATCTCCACGAATTCACGGACACAAACTTTGACGAAGAAGTTCTCAAGTCGTCTGACCCCGTTTTGGTCGACTTCTGGGCTCCGTGGTGTGGACCTTGTCGAATGCTGATGCCGACAATCGAAGAACTGTCGACTGAATATGCTGGGAAAGTCAAAATAGGCAAGGTGAACACAGACGAGAATCAGGGAATTGCCGCCAACTACGGCATCACCAGCATTCCTACTGTCATGTTGTTCAAGGACGGTGAAATTGTGGACAAAGTTGTGGGTGCACCGGGCAAAGATCACTTTGTCACGATGCTGGATACAGCCACAGTCGGCTAAATTCACCGATACAGCTCGAACTTCGCAAACCGCGATGGGTTTTCATTAACCCATTGCGGTTTGTTGTATTGTGTCCATTCCAAAATTTGCCCAGACTTTCGCCAACGCTGGTGCTGTGAAAGTCGCCAGGGCGTTTGTCCGTGTCATCACGCGCCTACGCCCTTCGCTGGCTTAGCAACACAGTTCTGGCGTGATCAATTGAAACGTGCTGTTAGGGAATGGAGTCCCTGCATGACAAATCCATCGGACAATGCGCTGACCTCCGCATCCGCCTCACCACAGGCGTCCGGTGGAGGTATGTCTGTGCATCCGATTACAAATGTTGCCGCAAGCTCACAGACTGACAGCAACGAACAGGATCCGTTACAGGTTTTGCTGCAGGCGAGCGCTGCCGCGGAATCTCTGCAGCAAAGATTCAGCGAACTGCAGAATCGCCAGGCAGAAATCGTCGCCGAACGCAGCCAACTCAGCGCGGACCGGATGGCCTTCGAATCACGGGCGAAAGAGTTTGTTGAACAGGTTGCACGAGATCGGGCGGATCAGCGTGAAATCACAGCAGACCTCGAACAAAGACAACACCAGCTCAAGCAAACGCAAGCAGATCTCGATCAGCAGCGACAACTTCTGAACGACCAGCGGGAAGAGCTTGACGCCAAACGAGAACGTCTGCACGAAGCCGTCAACGACGAACTCGCGCGGGAACGCGGCATCATGCAGCGGCAGCGCGAAGAGCTGGAACTGGAGCGGCAACGGTTCACCGAACGCGGCACGCAGCTGGAAACCGAACACGCCGACCGCCTGCAACTGGTGGAGCAAACGCTGGAAACCGAACGCGACGAGATGCGCGAAACCATTCGGCGAGAACTCGCGGCCGAAATCGAAGAACTGCAGCGAGAACGACAGGAATGGCGGTCTGTCAAAGAGCGTGAAACGCTGGAAGTTCAACACCAATCGGAAGATCTGCAGCAACAGCGCGAACTCTTCGGCGAACAGCTCGAATCAGAACAGCAGCGGCTTCGTGAAGAAATCGAAAAACGCCGCCAAATGCTGCTCACGGAACAAAACAATCTTCAGCGGCGATACCGTTTTCAATTCGAACATCTTGCAAGAGCTCGCGAAGACTTCGAAGGTGAATTACGCGAACTGCGAAAAGAACAGCAATTGTTCCGCAGCGAACGGTCATCATTTGTTCAACAACACAGTCTGCGTTTCGCTCAACTGGAAAAAATTCGCGTGACGTTGATGCAGCGTGAATCATCGATGAAGCGAGAGCAGAAAGTCATCGATCGGGACCGAGTTAGCGCGGACCTGGAAACTCGACGACAGAACGAACGCCTGCAGGAACATCGGGACTCCGTGACGCAGGATCTGGAATCTCGCGCCCGGCGATTACAACAGTCAGAACAGGCGTCCGTCGAAACGTCTCAAAAGGTCGAACAACGTCTGCAACACGTCACGCAAATGCGGACAGAACTCGATCTGCAGCAACGTGAGATTCTTGAACAGCGATTGTTGCTCGAAGAACTTCAAGCCACCGTTCGCAGGACAGAAACTCCGGAACGCGGGTCCGAAGACTACGTGGTCGCTCAAAAGGCGGTCGAACAGTTCTTCGAAAAACTGCACCAGCCGCTGCGTGCGGAACGCGATCGGATGGAAGCGAAGTTCACGGAACTCGCCGCACGACAGGAACAATTTCGCAAAGACCGCGAAGAGCTCGAACAATGGTTCGTTGCACAGGAAGCAGCGCTGGCAGAAAAATCCAAGGACGACAGCGCGGCCACGGAGATACAGATCGCGACGCTGGAAGGCGAGCTGATGGACACGCGGCGTCAGTGGCACAGCGATCGCAAAGAGTCGGAATCCACCATTCGTCAATTACTCGACGAAATTGGCAAGGCCGAGAGCATGGCGTTCCACAAGCCGATTCCTGCCGCGGATCTGGATGACGACGACCAGCGAACGGCCGCGTAATTGCTGCGGATGTGGTTGTCAAATTGTTGTGTCTGACGTAAGTGGCCGAGCTAAGCGATGGAAGTGACGGGGTTTCACTCGTGGCTCGCTTCAACGGCACGACGTTTCGCGGCGCCCCAATTGCCACACAGCGTTTGCCAAATCGCTTGTCGCGCCCACTAAACCACTTAAACTTCGGTGATCCCGTTCCAATCCCGCTGTTTCCGAAGATCTCCCTCACCGTGACGCGTATTCTGCAACTTACCGATCTGCATGTCTTTGCAGAACCACAACAGCAATTGAAGGGAATTCCCACACGAGAATGTCTCGAAGATGTCATTGCTCACATCGTGGCAACAGAAGCTCCGTTCGATCGTGTGATCATCACTGGTGATCACACTCACGACGAGCAACCCGCCAGTTACGAAGCGGTGCGTGAACTCCTGTCGCCCTGGCATGATCGGCTCTGGCAGGTGCCGGGGAATCATGACGATCGCAGAATTCTGCGCGACACTTTTCACGACCGAGTCTCAGGAGATGGCGACGAACGCATCACGTTTCATTTTTCCGTCGGCCCATGGCTTTGCGCGGGGCTGGACACTCATGTTCCGGGAGAAGTCTCCGGGGAAATCGATGCCGATCAGATCAGACAATGGAAGCAACTGCTGAAGGAATCCCCCGCCGAACGCATCGCTCTGTTTCTGCACCATCCACCGATTGACGTCGACAGTATTTGGATGGATCAAATCGGTTTGTCGGGGCGCGAGATGCTGCACGAATTGGTGGAAGATGATCGGCGGATCAAACTGATCTGTTGCGGACACGTCCATCACGAATTCGAAGGCATGCTGGAGCACGCGGAAGTGTTCGCAACACCGGCTACAGGAATCCAATTCGATCCTGTCGGGGAAGAACCCAATTTTGCTACGGCGGCTCCAGGTTACCGCGTTATTGAATTCGACGGAAAATGGCACAGCACACATGTGGTGCGTCTTCCGGAAACGAAGTATTCGCCGGTGACAGATTGATGCCTGCCACGCGCACAAATTCATTGGCAATCGAACTGGAGGGCGTGCGAGTTCACAATCTGAAGAATGTGAATGTCAAAATCCGCCGCAACGCATTGACAGTCATTTGTGGTTTGAGCGGTTCAGGAAAAAGCAGCCTGGCGTTTGATACACTCTTTGCAGAAGGTCAGCGGCGCTACGTCGAAACGTTTTCGCCATACGCGAGGCAGTTTCTGGATCGCGTCGAAAGGCCGGACGTTGATCGCATTGAGGGCATACCGCCAGCCATTGCCATTCGCCAAAACGCTCGCACCAACAGTGCGCGCAGTACGGTCGGAACGCGAACAGAAATTCTGGACTACCTGCGCGTCCTGTTCGCAAAGGCGGGAGACGTTGTTTGCCCCACCTGTGACGTCAACGCCGTCAGCCTGACGGCAGATTCTGCAGCCGAATATCTGTTGCAGCAAGCTGATGGGGTTCGAGGCATGTTGGTCTTCGACGTCATCGCAAACGCAACTGTGATTGAGGATTCGCGGACAGCCGGATTCTCACGCTGCATTGTCGATGGTGTCACGAAATCGCTGGACGACGTCTTGTCGTCTGAGCTTTCAGCAGAACGGTCGGTGCAAATCGTGGCCGACCGAATTCGTGTCGAAGAATCCGCTGCGGCTCGGATTGCGGAGAGCATCGAACTGACATTCGCATCTGCCCACAGTCGGTGCGCAGCGCTGGTCGAAGCAACAGAGGACTCCGCGGGCACCGTAGAAGTTGACGGTAAACAGTGGCGGCGCATTCCGCTTTCACAGAACCTGCTGTGCTTAAGCTGTGAGACAGAATTGACGACGCCGTCTGCAGAGAACCTAAACTATCAGTCGCCATTGGGAGCGTGTACGACATGTGAAGGAACGGGACAGATCTCCGGCATGTCGTTCGAAAAAGTCGTTCCCGATTCGTCCGTTTCTTTGCGAGACGGAGCGATTCAGCCGTGGACGACGCCCGCCTATCGACACGAACTCGACGAACTGCTTGCACTGGCGCCCGCTTACAAGATCCCCGTTGATGTGCCTTTCGCTGAAGTCGCAGAAGAACATCGCCAGCTGATTTTTGACGGTGTTGCTGATCATGACTTCGGCGGGCTAGCGGGATTTCACCGCTGGCTGGTACGAAACCGGTACAAGCAGGGAGTCTCCGTGTTTCTTAATCGCTGGCGATCATGGATCATCTGCCCCGACTGCAAAGGAAGCCGACTCGACACAAAATCCGGAACGGTCAGGCTTCAGGGCCAGACCGTTTCGACAATCGCGCAGCAGGAACTTGCCGATGTTGGCACATGGGTAAAGAAAGTCGTGGCCAGTCTGTCTACGGAAATGAAAACTGCACTGTCGGCTCCGATTCAGCAGCTGTGCAACAGGTTGAATTTTCTGCTCGACTGCGGACTCGGCTATCTTTCGCTGGACCGCACGATGAGAACTTTGTCCGGCGGCGAAGGGCAGCGAGTCGTTCTGACCGCGGCACTTGGAAGCGGACTGATCAATACACTGTACGTTCTGGACGAACCAACCAGCGGACTCCACGCTGACGATGCCGCTCAGGTTGTCGCTTCCACTCGGCGACTACAAAAACTTGGCAACACAGTGGTCGTTGTCGAACACGATCCCGACTTCATCATGGCTGCCGACGAAGTCGTTGAAATCGGCCCCGGCGCTGGCGAAAACGGCGGGGAGGTCGTGTTTCAGGGAACACCGGCGGAGCTTGTCAAAGCGACATCAACAGCCACTGGGAAGGCACTGGTCGCCGCCACGGATGAATTACAAGCAATCGACGAATCGAGTGAATCGGCGACATCAGAATCAACAGAGCCGAAATCGAAAACGCCAGTGCTTTCGTTTGAAGGCGTCAACTGCCACAACATCGAAGACCTGTCTGGTCAAATTCCATTGGAAACAATTACCGCTGTCACCGGTGTCAGTGGCAGCGGCAAGAGTTCATTGCTGGTCGACGCTCTCTATCCCAAAATCTGCCGACATCTGGGACAAGTGTGCAGCGTGGAAGCGGAATCGTTTGTCGGCCAATTGTCCGGTGTGGAACATATTTCCGAAGTTTGTCTGCTGGACCAAAGTCCCTTTCGCGGATCTCGTCGCAGTATTCCGGCGACCACGATCGGCTGTTTCGATGACATCCGCAAAGTTCTGGCGGAAACTCACGAAGCAAAGAAACGCAACTACAAGCCGGGAATGTTCAGTTTCAATTCGTCACAGGGCGGACGTTGCCCGAGCTGCGACGGTCACGGCGTTGTCACTGTCGAAATGCAGTTTCTGGCGGACATTCAGACAACATGCGAAGCCTGCAGCGGTCGCCGCTTTCGTCCCGACGTTTTGGAAGTTCGCTACCGAGATCGCAACATCCATGACATTCTGCAGATGACAGTCGAACAGGCGTTCACGTTCTTCAACGGTCATCGCAAAATCCAGCAACGGCTCAACGCGTTACGACAGGCGGGCCTCGGCTACATTCGCCTTGGGCAACCGGTTTCCACACTTTCCGGAGGCGAAGCTCAACGACTCCGCATCGCCGCGTTATTGGCGGGAGTCGCCTTCGAAAGTGATGACCTGCCTGTCAGCGCACGGCCTGCCGCTGCGAAGAAGACAACACAACGCACGCTATTCATTCTGGACGAACCATCAACTGGTCTGCACCTGCAGGACGTCGCAGCTCTAATGAAATGCCTGAAGCATCTTGTGGAGATCGGACATTCCGTGATCGTGATCGAACATGATCGCGAAGTCATCCGACACGCCAACCACATCATCGAACTCGGCCCCGGCCCCGGAAAGCAGGGCGGTCGAATCATCAACAGTCAGCGTCAACAGTAGCGATCAGTCCGGAAAGCCGATGACGGTCCGTTCGCTCCGTCGACTCGACACCGTCTTATCCGTTGGCGGAATACTGTTCGGCAAATTCCAGGACGAGGTTGTCGATGATCTCTTTCAGGTCTTCTTCGGTTGCATCCGCCAGCAGGCGGTAATTGCTGCGGTTCAGCGATTCTTTATTCCGAATCGTCCCTTTCGTCGCAAGGTCCAGGATCTGAGCGTCCGAGAACGGCTTCACGACCATTTCCAGTCGACTGTACAAATTCCGATTCGTTCCGCCACGCAGATTGATATCGTCCCGAGTGATCCGAGCGCCCCAGCCGTCCTGGTTATTCACAATCGTCGAGAAGTCGAAACCGGGGAAATGATCACATAGCTTTCGGAGTCCGTTCTCGATGTGTTCACTCAGGGAAATTCGCAATTGTGAATGAAGAGTCCGCAGGTCTTCCACACTGGCTTTCTTTGCGCCAGCGGCTTCTCCCTGAGCGTCGCGGGCTTTTTGCCCGCGGCCGATTGCTTTTTGTAAACGTTCGTCAAAGTCTGACATACTTTTTCTTTCCCGCGTTTGGATCGTTTGCAGCGGCAAACTATCGGCCCAACTGCGTTCTCGCAAGTCTATAGGATTTCGAAAACGGCTTCGACTTCAACCGCAGCTCCCGTCGGCAGTGCGGCAAATCCCAATGCACTGCGAGCGTGGTAACCGTTGCCCTCTTTGCCGAAGATCTGATGCAGAAGGTCAGAGCATCCGTTGATCACCAGATGCTGATCTGTAAAGTCACCAGCGGAATAGACACAACCCAAGACCTTAATCACCCGCAGCCCTTCCAGCGTTCCGTGAGCGTTGTAGACAGACCGCAGAATCTTCAGTGCGCAGTCTTTTGCGGCATCGTAGCCCTGTTCTACTGACACCCCCTTACCCAAAACACCTTTCAAGTCGCTTGTGTGACCGGAAGTAATCAACTGATTACCACTACGAATGCACAGATTCAGATAGCCGGCTTCCAGTGGTTCGAACGACACGCCAAGTTCTTTGGCCTTTTGATTAATGCTCATAACAACGATGCTTTCAACAATTCCTGGGTCGAAAAATTAAGCCGGAGAAGCGTCGTCCGACTGGCGTTTGGAGTTCAATTGCAGCAGCCTCCAGGCTCTGTCACGAAGCCGTCGGTCAACCGAGGTCTGCAATTTTGAAGACTTGCTTTGCGGTGGTCTTTGGCGTGTTGCCCAGAGCTTTTTGTTTGTGAGGCTACGAATCCGTTTGCTTAGTCAGCATGCTGTTTTCGAGCTCGGTGATTTCATCACGAAGTTTGGCAGCTGCTTCGTAGTCTTCGCGCTCTATTGCTTCGTTTTGTTGATTACGAAGCTGAATCAGCCGTTGCTGATCTTCCGATTGACTCGGACTGCGCACCGGGCGTTTGCCGCAGTGAACAGCTTCTTCGTGAATATTCTCAAGGAGAGGCACCAGGTCCTCCCGAAATTCTTCGTAACAAGTCGGGCAGCCAAGCCGCCCCTGTTCACGAAATTCACTGAACGAAATATCGCAGTTGCTGCAGCGAACCTGTGATTCTTCCTCGTCACCTGCCACCAACGATTCGAGTTTTGCAGCCAGCTCAGCCGCAGGATCATCTCCCGCAGGATTCTCATCTTCTTCCATATACTCACGAGCGCAAATTTCGCACAGGTGTATGGCAACGGCTTTTGAGTCGTGGATTTCCGTGATATGGAGTGTTGCGGGTTTCGCGCAACGTCGACATTTTTTCATGACGTACATTCATGCTGGCAGACAAATTTAAGCCACCATCTTCGCGAAGTACCGACAATTAAGCAAGACTTCCAGCGAACCTGTTCGCCTGAATGTGCGGGTACCAATCGACGCAGAAACGCCCCGTTTTGCGTTCCGGCAGTTTTTCTATTGTTGTGAGCCCATGAGTGAACATAGCCCTGGCCGTGAAGAGTTTCGCCTGAGTCTTCGCGCAATACTCTGAGCCAACGCTCGGTCGCCGTAGCTTCCTGTAAGTCAAGAATGCTGTCGCGGCGTTATACTTCACCGAGTTCCCGGTTCAGCAGATCGACCATCTCCCGCAGCCGGCCAACGCCACGGCGTCTGAAATCGAATGCAAGGCGAGGCAATTCGGCTAAGTGGTCATCATCTGCTTCCAGCTTATGAGGTTCCGCGCGTTCGATCTTTCCGGATTCCACGATGTCGTTGAATTCATCATTCAAGCGTTCGATCAGTTCGTCACCCGGCTGGCGATGCAGTCGCAACACCAGTTTGTCCCGCACAAAACGCATGCTGTTATAGACGCTGTAGAAATCAAGCACCTCATCCACGGCCTCTTCGACATCGTCCGTGACTTTGAACAGGCTCATGTCAGCCGGAGAAATCATGCCCTTTTCGAGTAGTTCGGTTTTGATGTATTCCAGCCAGCCTTTCCAGTAAGTGCCGCCCGGAGCTTCCAGAAACACCATCGGCATCAGGTCCCGTTTTCCTGTTTGGACAAGTGTCAGTGTTTCGAAGGCTTCGTCCTGCGTGCCAAACCCTCCGGCACACGAAACAACAGCGTGTACTTCTTTGACGAACAGCAACTTGCGAGTAAAGAAGTACTTCAGATTGACGAGTTTGTCATCACCTTCAATGATTGGGTTGGCTTCCTGTTCGAACGGCAGCAGGATATTCAGCCCCATCGCCATTTCGCGACCACTGCCGGAGTGAGCAGCCTCCATAATCCCGCCGCCGGCTCCGGTGACGACCATCCAGCCTTCTTCGGCCATGCGTTTGCCAAACAGTTCTGCCTGTTTCCATTCCGGTTGCTCGGGTTTGGTGCGAGCAGAACCAAACACCGTGACTTTGCGATTGCGACGATAGGGTGTAAACACCTTGAACGCATAACGCAGTTCCCGCAACGCACGGCTGAGGATCTTAAGATCTCCACGAGTCGCTCCGTCCGCGTTCAGCTTGTCCGCGGTTTGCTTAATCTCGTCAATGAGCTCAGAATGCTGTTGTAGTTCCGAGAGATGCTCAATCACTTCCCCTTCAGAATCTTTGGGGTGAGTGACGTGACGTTTTTTCTTCTTAGGCATAATAGTGCTTCTGTGCGCGGCGAAGATCCGTTCGCCCATAAATCAAAAAGATGAACTCGCCTAAAGGCGATCGTTCGTCCGGAAATCCACCAC
>CAYZYB010000011.1:0-18397 GCA_964481505.1 uncultured Planctomycetaceae bacterium
CATCAGTCTGGCCGAGTTCGGTCGTAAGGAAATCTCGCTGGCAGAAAACGAGATGCCGGGCCTGATGGCTCTGCGAGAAAAGTACGGTCAGTCGAAGCCTCTGAAGGGAGCTCGCATCGCAGGCTGTTTGCACATGACAATTCAAACCGCCGTATTGATCGAAACTCTGGTAGAACTTGGAGCTGAGGTCACGTGGAGCAGTTGCAATATTTTCAGCACGCAGGATCACGCTGCAGCCGCGATCGCAGCTGCCGGGATTCCTGTTTACGCCTGGAAGGGTGAGTCTGACGAAGAGTTCGACTGGTGTATCGAACAGACGATCCACTTCCCGTCTGGCGAACCGTTGAACATGATTCTGGATGACGGTGGCGACCTGACAGAAATGGTCCACAAGCGCTTCCCGGAACTGCTCGAAGGCATTCGTGGTGCCAGTGAAGAAACAACAGCCGGTATTCACCGTCTGCAGCAACTTGTTGCAAATGGTGAGTTGAAAATTCCCGCCATCAATGTGAACGACTCTGCGACCAAGAGCAAGTTCGACAATCTTTACGGCTGTCGGGAATCATTGGCTGACGGCGTAAAGCGTGCAACAGACATCATGCTGGCTGGTAAGGTCGCTGTTGTCTGCGGTTATGGGGATGTTGGTAAAGGCTGTGCTCACTCACTGCAGCGTTACGGCTGTCGTGTTTTGGTTACTGAAATCGATCCAATCAATGCTTTGCAGGCTGCGATGGAAGGTTTCGAAGTCACAACGATGGAACATGCTGCCAAAGAAGGCAACTTGTTTGTTACGACAACCGGCAACAAAGACATCATCCTTGGCAACCACATGGTGGACATGGCTGAAGATGCGATTTTGTGCAACATTGGTCACTTCGATACCGAAATCGACATTGCGTGGCTCGAAGCCGAAGTTGCTGCTGGTCGCGTCAGGAAGGACGAAGTCAAGCCAGCTGAAATCGGCAGCGTCGATCGATATACGTTCGCCGATTCAGGTCGGTCCATCATCATTCTGGCTCAGGGCCGCCTTGTGAACCTCGGCTGTGCGACTGGTCATCCGAGTTTTGTGATGAGCACTTCGTTCACCAATCAGGTTCTCGCTCAACTGGAACTGTGGGAACGTGCGGATGAGTATTCTGTCGATATTCACCTGATGCCAAAGATTCTGGACGAAGAAGTTGCTCGTCTGCATCTTGACAAGTTGGGTGTGAAGCTCACAAAGCTGACTCCGGAACAGGCTGAGTACATGCACGTACCAGTCGACGGTCCGTATAAGCCTGATCACTACCGATACTAGGTCGAATGGCTGGTGGAGATTTCGGCTTCGGAATCCTGGAACTCAGATCAAAAGCCCGACGTTCTTGAAACGTCGGGCTTTTTTCGTCGCTGATTCGCTGGAATTCTGTGCTCTGAGCACCTGATTCTTCATCGTTTTGGATAAGTTGTCAGGTCTCACTTTTTGATGGACAACACTCTCGGTGCGAAATCATGGAACTCAATCTAACCAGCGGCAGGATTTCAGTTGAAATCAACGTTCCGGATGACGCGATCTTCCACTGCGGTGCAGCGTTGCAGGGCAGTCGGGACGACATCCTGAACGGGTTGCAGAATCCACTGGGGCTGCCGATTCTTCCGGAATGTGTTGTTCCTGGTGATCGCGTTGTTTTGGTTGTCGATCCGGAGACTCCCGGTGTTGTTGAGCTGGTCACGTTGGTTTGGCAACAGTTTCAGGAATCCGGCAATGACGAGCTGGATACTACCTTGCTGCTTCCGCACGATGTTCGTGGCGAACGCTGGAAGCAACTGCTCGACGAATTGCCCGTTCATGTTCGCAATCAGGTTGCCGTGCATGTTTATGATCCTGCGGATGAAACGCAGCGTCGTTATCTTGCGAACTCCGCGGCTGGCGAACGAATTTATCTGTCACACTATCTGACGGACGCAGATCTTGTCGTGACCATTGGTGCTCTTGCTTTCGATGCGACGTATGGTTGCCGAGGGACCAATAGTGCCATCTACCCGGCTTTCTCTGAGCCGGACGCGATCGCTAAATATCGACTTCCTGTCAGCTTTCGGCAGTCGATCGAAAGTGAAGGATCGCTGCGCGACCTGGTTGATGAAATCGGTTGGCTGCTGGCAACTCAGTTTTCCGTTCAGGTTGTTGCCGGAGCAGGAGAAGCTCAGAGTCGCGTCTTGTGTGGAGCGCCCGATCAGGTCATGAAAGCCGGGTTAGAGCTGCTGGAAGCCAGCGCTAAAATGCAGATCGAGGAACAGGTGGAGCTGGCCATTGTGACGTTGCCGGGGCAAGTCGTGGGCAGCTGGAAGCAACTTGGAGCCGCTCTGGAATCTGCTCGACATCTGGTGGGAGACGGAGGACGGATTGTCGTGATTGCTGACTTGCCGGAAACTCCAGGGGCTGCCGTGGATGCGGTTGTTCGGGCTGCAGAACCGCAGGAGTTGCTGGCTTCGTTGCGAAGCGGAGAGACGGAAGACGCTCTTGAGGCGATTCAAATTATCGAATCGATTGCGCACACTCGGACATTTGTTCTAAGTGAGCTTGGGGCCGCATTTGTTGAGGATCTTGGGATGCTTCCGTTGGCTAACGCTGAAGAACTGCAGCGACTGATCGACGCAGCGGATTCGGTTGTTGTCGTGACCAACGCAAACTATGTGCGGACCCAGGTTGCTCAACCGACTGACGGCATCAATTGATTGTTGGAAATCCGGAAGCCAGTCCAAGAGCAGCCAGGATCCCGACCAAACTGCAAAGCAGGCTCAGGAATGGGGAAAAGAAGTGGACGATCGCGGCAAAGATTGCAACGAATACCTTGATGATTCCAACTGCCGCGTTTTCAATCTGCTCATCTTCTTCTGTGCGAGTGTTCTCCAGTCGCAGGTTCTCGGCCATTTCGTCGATTTGATTTTTCTTCTCTGCAGGTGCTGTTTCTTCCCATCGTTTTGTGGCCGCTTCCCAGATGGCAGGCGGAAACTGATCGGCTCCTTCGGCGTCATCGGCCATGTTTTGTTCATGTTCGTCAATTTGACTTTCGGTGATGTTGTTTTCTGCCTGCCATTCGTCGTCGAAGTATAGGTCCCAGGCTGTTGATTCGATCATCGCTTCATCGGTGGTGGATTCTTTGATCAGTTCGGCGACCTCTTCATCGTTCATCATGCCGTTGTCGGCTCGCAGTGCTTTTTGCCGCTCGGCGACCAGAGTTTGTTTTTGTTCCGGTGTGTTCTCGTTCCATCGCCGGCTGGCTTCCTTCCAGATTTGCGGCAGGTATTGTGCTTCGTAGTCGACGTTTTCATTGTTTACGTCTTCCTCCGGAATTTGGTCCCAGTGGGCGCGAATCGTTTCCTCGGTGATGCCGTTTTCCTTTTGCCACTCTTCGTCGCGTTCCAGTTCAGACGCCAGATTTCCAATCATGCCGGACTCGCTGGATTGCTGTTCGATCAGCTGTTCCATTTCTTCGGTCGACATCACGCGCATTTGTTCAGCGAACTCACCGAATTCACTGAGGGTCGGCGCGACCATGAAAGCGCCGACTTTGCCAACAAACATACAGCCGACCGCAATCACGGCGGCGACCATGGCAGACGCTGCCCCGCATTCTGATTTTCCTGCCACGCGAATGGCGGCACCGACAGCTATGCCGGTCAAAACCGCAAGCCCGGATATCAGTGCGTTACTGTGAGCGTAGCCGGCAAGAGCTGTGACGACAGCGCAACAGGTTCCTGCACCGAGTCCGAAAATCAGCCACCCGAGGAATCCCTGACCACTGGCAGGTGGTGATTTATGATTGGTGCCGGTATCAATGTCGTCGGGGGCGTAATCGTTCTCCAACGAGTTCGGCGTTCGAGCGTCTGGTGTTTTCGTTCGCGGCGAAGCACCGAGCTGGCGATCCGGAATGCTGCTCAGACGATCCGTGACTGGTGCTGCCGTTCGGACGCTGATTGCATCTTCCACGCCGAATTTTTCGGAACAGCCAGGGCACTTGACCTGTTTTCCGGTGAGATCCTGTCCGGCAAGCTTCAATTTGAGATTCGCACTGCAACTCGGGCAACTGACTGTTGTGAATTCCGACATCTGATTTCGAGCCTCTTGCGTTTACAAGTCTTTGTCCGGCGTACATTACCTGACATTAGAAAAAGGCAACTGAGTGTGCTTGTCTGTTTGTCCGCAACAGCGGTTGCCTCTATTGTGGACGGATTGTGCCGCCGATTTCCAGTGAGTATCGTCAGAGATGTCTGTCTTTGCCGCTTGAGTTGTGTTTAACGGAGAAGTCTTCATGAAAATTTCGACAGCCGTCTGTGGTTTGGTTCTGTTTGCATCGAGTTTAGTTTCTCGTGTTTTCGCGGAGGATCTTCAGCTTCAATTGCGAAGCAGGGTTGCCGTTCAGGAAAACTCAGATCGCTATCACACGAAAACGAAATCGGTTCAGTGGAAGCCGCAGCGAACGGCGATAGTCGTTTGTGATATGTGGGACAAGCACTGGTGCCCCACAGCAACGGAACGAGTCGGGCAGATGGTTCCACGGATGAACGCCGTAATCAGGGCAGCACGCAATAGAGGCGTGATGATCATTCATTGTCCCAGTGACACGTTGGATTTTTACAAGGACACGCCACAGCGAAAGTTGGCTCAGGCGGCTCCGAAAGTGGTAACGCGCATCCCGCTGAAAGGGTGGTGTCATCTGGACAAAACGGTCGAAGGTGACGCACTGCCGATCGACGATTCTGACGGCGGCTGTGACTGCGAGGAACCATTCGTAAAGAATCAGCGCGCGTGGAGTCGTCAGCACCCAGGAATTGAAATTGCCGGCAACGATGCGATTACGGATAGCGCCGAAGCGTTCTATCTGATGAAGGATCGCGGCATTACAAACGTTATCGTCATGGGTGTGCACCTGAACATGTGCGTGTTGGGCCGACCGTTTTCGATTCGGCAGATGGTGCAGCAGGGGCAGAACGTTGTGCTGATGCGTGACATGACGGATACGATGTACAACCCGAAAATGTCTCCGTTTGTTAGCCATTTCGCCGGTACGGACCTGGTTGTGGAACACATCGAGAAATTCTGGTGTCCCAGTATTCTCAGCACCGACATTTTGCGCGGAGACGAATTTCGTTTTCCCTCCGACAATCGCAAGCACCTTGTTGTTCTGTGTGCTGAGAAAGAATATCGCACAAATGAATCCCTGCCGAAGTTTGCGAAAGAACATCTTAGCGACGACTTTCGCATCAGTTTTGTTTGGGATGACGCGGATGATCGCAACAACCTGCCAGGCATGGAAGTCGTTGAAGATGCTGACGTTTTGCTCGTTAGCGTTCGTCGCCGAACATTGCCGACGGCTCAACTGAAATTCGTTCGCGATCATGTTGACGCAGGTAAGCCGGTGGTCGGGATTCGCACGGCGAGCCACGCGTTCTGCCTGCGTGGCAAAGAGCCGGCAGCAGGGCTGGAAAACTGGACGGAATTCGACAAGCAGGTCTTTGGCGGAAATTACACGAATCATCACGGCAATGGGCCGAAGACGTCTGTTTCTTTGGCGCAGCAAAGTCGCGAATCTGTCATCCATCTTAACGTGGATGCTTCAAAGATTGTTGGCAACGGTTCGCTGTACAAAGTTAGCCCGCTGGCAGAAACAGCAACACCGTTGCTAACCGGCAGCATTCCAAGTGCCGACGCTGAACCAATTGCCTGGGTCAATCAACGCAGCGATGGCGGTTTGAGTTTCTACACATCACTGGGCCATATCGATGATTTTGCGAACACCGAATTCCAGAAGATGTTGAAAGCTGCGGTGACGCAGATCGCTCAATGAAATCTCATGCATTGAGCAAGCAAAATGACGACCCTGTGGGTTTCAGAGTCTGCCTGTCAATCGACCAGGGATGCGCGTAAACTACGGTGAATTAAACCCTCTAAAGTGAATTTCGGTCCATGCTTCGAAAAATCTATACCCTGGCTGTCTGCGTGATTCTGGCCGCAAGCATCGGCTGCGGCAGCCTTGGCGACACTTCGGCGCCTGTTGCTCCCGCTTCGACTGACGGCGAAAGGGCGGCTTCCGCGGAATCGCTGACTGAGAATGCGCCTATCGAATCTGTCGCTGCTCCGCCGGAGTCAGGCTCTGGTGACAAGGCTTCTGCAGTGGAGGATGCGACGGGGAGTTTCCATGCGATTGTTTCGTTTAAGGGCGAAGTTCCGGAACCACAGGTGATTCAGGCGACGAAGGATGCAGAGTTCTGTTCTGCTGGTGAAGGGCCTGTCTACGACGTTACCGTCAAGGATGGCAAGCTTGCAGGGGCTGTTGTTGAAATCACGGTCCGAGGCAAAGACGTGCCCGAGTTCAAAGTGCCGAAAGACGGTTTCGTTATTCGTCAGAAAGACTGCCGCTTCGCACCGCGATTATTGGTTGCCTATAGCGGCGCGGAATTGACCGTACACAACGACGACAAAGTTGAACACAATGTGAACACGGGAGAATGGAATCTGCTGCAGGGGCCGGGAGCGGATCCAATCAGGCAGAAGGTGAACTACGGCGGCAATCCGTTCACTCGCGTGACCTGCAACATTCACAGTTGGATGGAAACGTGGGTGTACATCGCTCGATCGCCGTTTTACGCCGCTTCGGACGAAAAAGGTGAGCTGAAAATCGATGGGATTCCGGTCGGCACAAAGATTCGCGGCACGATTACCCATTCGACTCTCGGAAAACAGCGATTCACAGTCGATATCGAAGCAGGGAAGACGACGGAACAGACATTCGAATTTGAAGCGAAGTAAGTGTTGAATGCTTGTTATGCAGGACTTGGATCGCGACGGACGCAGAACCTTATTTGGCGACAGACGCCGCCCATGAATTGGCTATGAAGATGCTCTCTGTTTGTCGGCGATCAACAAAGCTGCCGCTGAAGCTGCTCCTTGCGGCCTGTACGCTGAGTGTCAGCGCGGCCGCTGCGCAGGAATCGAGACCGCTTGCTCCCTTGCCGACCATGAAGTCGCCGGATGCTGCTCAGGTGGCACTGGGACGACAGCTGTTTTTCGATCCTCGTCTTTCCGGTGACGCGACGATTAGCTGCGCAACCTGTCACAATCCGGATCATGGCTGGGCTGACGGGTTGCCGATGTCGAAGGGGTATCCCGGCTCTCTTTATTTTCGCAACACGCCGACAGTCATGAACGCATCGCTGAATCGATACGTCTATTGGGACGGTCGCCTGCCGGCCAGTGACATGCCAACGGTTGTTCGCGACCATATTTCTGAAGGTCATTTTATGCAGGCAGACGGTCGCCTGGTAATCGAACGAATGCGGCAGATTCCAGAATATGAGGCGGCCTTCAAGTCGACGTTCGGTGGTGAACCCACGTACGGGCGAATTTTGAATTCGGTTGCTGCGTATGTGAAGTCGATGAATTCACAGGATGTTCCCTTCGATAAATTCCTGAAAGGCGACAAGGCGGCGCTATCAGAAGCTGCTCAGCGCGGCCTGGAACTGTTTGAAGGGAAAGCAGGCTGTCTGCAGTGCCATAACGGGGCGATGCTCAGTGACGGAGAATTTCATTCTCTCGGCCTGGAAGCCAACCGCGGCATCTTTACAGACCCGGAACGACATATCACTTTTCGTCGTTTCTTTCGCACTCTTGGAGTTCCGCGGTACGAACATTTGCAAAACGATATTGGCGTTTGCTGTGTGACGAAAGCGGATGACGATCGAGAACAAATGCGAACGCCGACGCTGAGGGAAGTTTCAAACACGGCCCCCTATATGCACGACGGTCAGTTGGCCACGTTAAATGATGTTGTCGCTTTCTACAACAGTGGTGGCGGCCCGCGAGACACCAAAGACAAACGACTCAAACCGCTGGGGCTTAGCGAGGAAGAGCAGGGCGATCTTGTTGAGTTTCTGAAATCGCTGTCTGGCAAACCCGCTGACGGCTCAAGGCCGGAACTTCCGAAATACCAACTCCGAACGCTCGGGGAGAATTAGCAATGTTTGTTAGCCAGGCAAGTAACGTCGGTCGATGGCTTCTTCAGGTGGCAGTTTGCTTCTGCATGGTTGCTTCCGGTTGTGGAAAGTCCGAGACGCCGGCTCCAGCTAAGTCATCTGCGGCCAAACAACCTGCTGGTGAGGCTGTTCCGTCATCTTCAGCGGAAGAGAAGTCTGCTGTTGATGCGCAGCCGGCAGCACCATCTGAACCAATCGTTACTGCCGTCTCCTTTCCGCCGCTTGCGCTGTTGCCTGAAGTTCCGGTTCCGGCGGATAATCCAATCACCGATGAAAAAGTCGCGCTGGGCAAGCTGCTGTTCTTCGACAGCCGACTTTCCGGCGATCTGGGAACAAGTTGTGCTTCCTGCCATGATCCACGACTGGGTTGGGGAGATGGGCAGGCGGTTTCTCGAGGTTACGCGGGCACTCAGCACTGGCGAAATTCTCAGACGACGATCAATTCTGCATTTTTCACGAAGCTGTTCTGGGCGGGCGAAGTTCCCAGTCTTGAAGCTCAGGCCAGGAGTGCTGCCACCGGAAATCTTGCTGGCAATGCGGACGTCGCCATGGTCGAAGAACGCATCATGCAAATGCCCGAATATCTGGCGATGTTCAAAAAGGCGTTCGGTGTTGATCGACCCACGTTTACTCACGTTACGCGAGCGATCGCGACTTTCGAGCGAGTGGCAATGATCTCTCGTGACAGTCCATTCGACGAATACCTTGCTGGAGACGAATCCGCTCTGTCCGACGATGCCAAAGCAGGGCTCGCGCTGTTCGAAGGTAAAGCGGGATGTCTTCAGTGTCACAACGGTGCTTTGATGAGCGACGAGAACTTCCATTTCCTCGATCTGCCACGACAGAAAGTATTTCAGACGGATCCACTACGTCAGGTCGCGATGCGATATCAACACTACATTCGTGGCGTTTCGGAAGACGTGTACCGCGGTGCCGACCATGACCTTGGACTGTTCTACACCACAAAGAAACAGGCTGACAAAGGCCGCTTCCGCACGCCATCACTTCGCTACCTCGAATACACCGCGCCCTACATGCACAACGGTGTGTTTTCCGAAATTGAAGAGGTGGTTGAATTCTACAACGATGGTGGTGGTGACGATCCCAATCAGAGTCCACTGATCAAACCATTGAATCTGACAGAAGATGAAAAATTCCAGCTGGTGGAGTTCCTGTATTCACTGAGCGGAAGCGAAATTCGGATGAACGTTCCAAGATTGCCAACCTACGAAGTGATGGAAGGCTTCGCCGCTTCGAAGTAGCGATTTCGAAATCGTGATTCTGTGTTTCGCAACTGCAGTCAACACCACGAGTACCCATTTTATGACACACGAAACCCACTCAGACTGCCAGGCGACCTGTGTCAGTCGCCGGCTGCTTCTTGGCGCCGCAGGTGCAACGACGGTGACGATGCTGCTGGGAGAATTGTTTCCCAACCGTGTGTTCGGTCAAAAGGCGGAGACTTCGGTTGAAGTCACAACGTTGCCTCGCAAAAAAATTGGCCAGTTGTCAAAGTTGAAAGTCGATACGCCTGTCAGCTTCAACTACCCGGGCGATGCAGAGATGCAGAATTGCATGCTGATCAAGACGGGAGAAAAATCCGGCGGTGGCATTGGCGATGACCAGGACGTCGTTGCTTTTAGCGGTCGGTGCACTCACATGGGCGGTTCATTGGAGGGCGAATACAACGCCGAACACAAGGTGGCTGGCCCCTGTCGACTGCATTTGACGACCTTCGACCTGACCAGGCACGGCATTGTTGTTGCCGGTCATGCGACTCAGGCTTTGCCACAGATTATTCTGGAATTTGACGGTGACGATATTTACGCCACGGGAATTGCCGGGCTGCTTTATGGTTACTCAGTAAATGGCTAGTGCATTTGAAGTTTAAGACCTCAAATTTCAAATCTCATATCTCAGACCCTACCGCTCTCATGCAAGAACAAAACTCAGTTCCACTTCCGCCGAAGGATGCAAAGGTTGTCAGCACAGTCTGCGACTATTGCATTGTTGGCTGCGGCTACAAAGCTTTTGTTTGGCCGGAAGGAGTTGCTGGAGGACAGAAGGCCGATGAAAATGCTTTGGGCGTTGATTTTCCGGTTGAGGAATCTTCCGGGCAATGGATAAGTCCCAACGAACACGGTCACTGCGTCGTTGATGGTGAGCGACACAATCTTGTCGTTCTTCCTGATCCTGACGCGACTGTCGTAAATCCTGGCGGCAACCACTCGATTCGTGGCGGTTGTCTGTCAAAGAAACCGTACGACCCGGAAGGAAAAACGAAGGATCGTCTGAAGTCGCCCATGCTGCGTGTCAACGGCAAGCTAACTCCGATTTCGTGGGGAGACGCCATCGACATCATGGCGCAGGTAAGTCAGCACGTGATTGACACTTATGGTCGTGAAGCGTGGGGTATGAAGACGTTTTCGTATCAATATTTCGAAAACACTTACGCGATTTCAAAGCTGGCTTTTGAATCGATTCAGACACCCGCCTACGCGCCTCACGATAAACCGGGACCGGGCAACGATACTGCGGGCATTGATGACGCAGGAATCGTACCGTTTAGTGCGTCGTACGATGACTGGTCGAAGGCTGATGTGATCTTGTTTTCGGGCACTGATCCCTACGAAACCAAGACCGTTGCGTGGACCGATTGGATGATGCGTGATCACATCAAGCACATTTATGTCCTGCCGCGACGAACAACGGGAGTCGCCTGGGCAGAAGCAAATGGCGGGCTCTTTCTACAGATCATTCCGGGGACCGACACCATTCTGCATATGGCGCTCGTGCGTTTGATTCTGGAAAACGGTTGGGAAGACGGCGACTTCATTCAGGAATGGGTGGCCAATCGCTGGGAGATCGATTCCGGATTTGGTCGCGGAACTCGCAACACGCCGTGGCAGTGGCGTACGACGTGGGGCAAATTTGGTGCTTCATATGATGAGTACAGGAAGTGGATTCTGAGCAATCCGGATGCAGAGCTGTCGAATGCCGAGCAGATCACTGGAATCCCGGCAGCCAAAATCAAACAGGCCGCCGAAATGATCGCGAAGCCCATCGAAGGGCGGCGGTCGAAGACATCATTCGCACTCGAAAAGGGCAACTACTGGAGTAACAACTATCTAAACACGGCCAGCTATTCGACGCTGGCGCTGCTTTGTGGAGCAGGCAATCGCGAAGGCCGCGTCGTATCGCGAATGGGGGGCCATCAACGTGGCTGGATGGGGGCCGAATCTTATCCTCGCGTGTTCTCGCCGGAAAAACAGGTCGGCCGTCGTAAAAAGGAAATCGATCTCGACCGTTGGGTGGAAAGCGGTAACCTGCGATTCGCGTGGGTGATCGGCACGACGTGGACTCAGGCCATGGCGGCATCTCAGGAGCTGATGACGACGTTCCGCAGGATGACCAGTGAATCGGAACATCAGATTTCCAGTGCTGAAGTTGACAGCGTGGTTGCGACGCTGAAATCTCGTGTCGATTCGAAGGGAATGGTTGTCGTTAGTCAGGACATCTACCCGGTTGCTCCGATGGGGACAGAGTTCGCGGATCTCGTGCTTCCCGCTGCAACCTGGGGAGAAGAAGACTTCACTCGCTGCAACGGTGAACGTCGTCTGAGATTGTATGCAAAATTCTGTGACGCGCCTGGAGATGCAAAGCCTGACTGGTGGATCATTCAGCAGTTCGCTCAGAAGATGGGATTCAAAGACTATGACTGGAAAGACAGTAACGATGTCTTTGAACAGGCCGCTCGTTTCGGCCGAAAGGGTATTCTGAATTACCACCCACTGGTCACGTATGCAAAACAGCTCGGCATCAACGGCCACGATTTGCTGAGGCAGCTTGGCACGACCGGAATTCAAACTCCCGTCCGCTGGCGATCGGAACTCACAGAGCCACAGCAGTATCGTGATTACGCAGGACACATCGATGATCCTAACGCTCAAGGAGCGATCATTGGGACCAAACGACTGCATGATCACGACATGGACATCGGCGAACCGGAAGGACCGACGCTGCATATGAAGTGGATGCAGTCGTTCAGTTCACACAGTGGTAAAGGGCTGCTGCACAAAACACCGTGGTCCGAGTTTTCGGATTTTTATGAACGGATCAAGCCCGTCGACGATGAGTTGTGGGTGACGATGGGACGCATCAACGAAATCTGGCAGACGAACTTCGACGGACAACGTTCAAAATACATAAACGACCGCTGGCCGAGTCAATTTGTGGAAATCCATCCTGACGACGCGGCTTCTCGTGGTATTGAAAGTGGCGATCTTGTTCGTGTCGAAAACGATGACGTCCTGATTCAGACAGGCGGCTTCGTGGGCGTCGAAAGTGATGACCAGAGCTTTACTGGGTTAGACAAAGCGGGACAGATTCGTGTCGGCAAAGGGAGTTACGAAGCTGTTGCCATCGTCACCAAAGCGATTAAGCCCGGTGTTCTTTGGAGCAACGCACTCGACGCCAAGGCGCCGCCGAATAGTGTCGTTCATCGTGTTCCCGATCCGATCACGAATCGCTATCGCTTCAAACTCGGCAAAGGCCGTATCAGGAAGATCGGCGAATCGCCTTACAAATCCGATTTTACACAGATGACCTTCCGTCCACGCGACATCATGTAACTTTAACGCTTCGCCGCGCGAAACCGATTCGAGAGGGAATGGCTGGCGTTCCGTTCGCTTCCTGGTTTCTGTCACTATCTGGCCATGTCATCTTCGAACAAACTCGAAATTTCCAGTTTGCGATTCCGATATTCTGCTTCCGAGCCGGATGTGCTGAACGTATCGGAATTGACCGTGCCTCAAGGGCAGTTTGTTAGCCTGCTGGGCGCATCGGGGAGTGGAAAATCAACGCTGCTGCGTTTGATTGCAGGGCTGTTACCGCCAACATCAGGTCGTGTGGTTCTGCAATCGAAATCCACACGCGCTGACACGGGGATGGTGTTTCAGAGTCCTAACCTGATCCCTTGGCGAACTGCACGACAGAACGTCAGGCTGCCTGCGGAACTTGGGGCAACACCTTCGCCGGTTTCCGATCAAACACTAACCCAACTTTTTGAACTGGTTGGACTTCAACAGCAGGACACGCATAAACGCACGTCGGAACTTTCCGGCGGAATGCAAATGCGTGTGTCTCTCGCTCGTGCATTGGTTCTGCAACCATCTATGCTGCTGATGGACGAACCTTTTGCTGCTCTCGACGACCTCTTACGCATGCAACTGGAAGAGGACGTGCGACGCATTCATAACGAACGATCGCTGACGACAGTGTTGGTGACTCACAACATTAGCGAAGCTGTTTTTATGAGCGACCGGGTCTTAGTGCTCGGCGGTCAGCCATCAGGAATGGTTGCTGACCTTGACATACCGTTGCCAGCTGAGCGCGATCGGAAATTGCGACGTGATCGTGAATTTTATCGTCTTTTAGACGACGTCACCGATACATTGCACAGTGCGGCTGGCGAAAGCCAGACATTTGAACAGCAGGTGGCCGACTGATGGAACCACGCAGTTCTTCTTCGATGTTCCGACGACTGCTTGCTCCAGTGGCCGTCACGCTTGTGCTGGTTGCCATCTGGCACATCGGCGTTCGCGTCAGTGGGATTTCGAGCATCGTCGTTCCGTCGCCTGGCGAAGTCTGGCAGGCTCTGATCCGTGAGTTTCCAAAGCTACTGGAAGCATCCTGGCAAACGGCCATGGCAGCGTTCGCCGGTTTAGCGGGCAGTGTATTAATCGGCGTTGCTTGCGCCTTTGCTTTTTCGCAATCGTCGTTGATCCGAAGCGCCTTCTATCCGTACGCAATTCTGTTGCAGACCGTGCCAATCATTGCGATCGCTCCGATTGTGGTCATTGCTGTTGATCGTGGGTTTTACGGCGTTGTTTTGATCTCGATGATCATCAGCGTGTTTCCCATTATTACCAGCACGACGACCGGGTTGCTTCAGGTTGATTCGAATCTGCTGGAGCTGTTTCAGCTTAATTCGGCAACTCGTTGGCAAACACTGTGGAAACTACGCTTGCCGAACGCTCTGCCGTATTTGATCAGCGGTATTCGAATCGCTGGTGGAGCTGCGATTGTTGGAGCAATCGTCGGCGAATTTTTTGTTGGCTCCAGCTTGAAGGGGTTGGGGGTATTGATCGAAAGAAAGAAAAGCGGCATCCACACGGATGAACTTTACGCCACGGTCTTTATGTCCACGCTGCTTGGTGTCGTTGTGTTCGCAACAACGACTGCTGTTGGGGAATGGACTCTACGGCGATTTTTCGGAATGAGCCTCAGCGGCAACCGCAGCAGTCATGTCGATCGATAGAATGTGTCGCTGAGGTTTGCTGCCGGTTTCGTTTTGGTTCAGGATTTTGAGGTTGGCCGAACGCATGAAGATCGGCATTCTTTCCGACACCCACAATCGCGCAAAGATAACTTCTGTGGCCGTCGGTCTGTTGCAGAATGCCGGGGCCTAACTGCTGGTGCATTGCGGTGATTTGGTTAACGCTCGGATTGTTGAGATCTGTAGCGTGCTGCCGTTTTACTTTGTCTTCGGCAACCATGACGCCGACGCGGTGGCGGAGCTTCGAGCCGCGGCAGACCGACACTCAGCGACATGTCTCGGTTGGGGTAGGCAGTTTTCCTGTAAGGAGAAACGCATTGCGGTGACTCACGGACATCTGACGGATGAACGCAAAGCCCTGATGGCCACCAAACCTGACTACCTGCTGTCCGGGCATTCACATCTTGCGACGGATCAGATGGAAGACGGAACTCGTCGGATCAACCCCGGTGCATTGTTTCGAGTTCATACGCCGTCGGTGGCAGTGCTGAATGTGATCACTGCTGAGATGGAGTTGATTGTTGTGCCGAAGTGAGCGAGTGATCGGTGGCCGTTCGTTGCGTGAAAGCATGTCACCCCGAGAGTTGACGTGGCAGTGAAGTTCTTATCGTTCTGCGATCCATTTTTTTAGCAAGTCTCGAATGATTCCGATTTCCGCGATGAACGCGGCGGTGTCCGAGTTCCCGTGTTCAATTGCCCACGGACCTCGAAACCCCGCGTTCCATCCGATATCGAAACAGCGCTTTAGGTCGTAGGCGGCATGTTCGGCTTCGGGCGTCAGTTTTTTTGCTTTGAAGTCACAAGTCACGGCCAGCGGAAATGTGTGTTTTAGTCCTTCGTAGCGAACGTCATTGTTCTTCCAGTTGCCGGTGTCAGGGCAAGCCGCTACGTTGTGTCCGATCTGTTTCATTAGCTTCGTGATGGATTGCGGATCATTCTGCATCCAGCCAAAGTTTTCAATCAGCAGTTGTACGTTCCTGTCAGCTGCGTAGTCGCACAATTCCTGGTACCCGGCAACATAGAATGCCATGTTCGGCGCAGTTTGGCTCGGCAGCGGCCGGGCCCATCGGCAACCGAGTTCTGATGCGATGTTGATCGCTCGTTTGTATGCTTTGATGGCTTTCCCCCTCGTATCACGATCCGTACTACCGAGCTCCAGACCGCGTTGGTTCATCTTGAGATTCGAAAGCACGCATCCTGCTTTATCCGCAGCATTGCGAAGTTGATCGATGTAAACGCCGTTGACTTTATCAAGCGATGGGAAGGACATGGTATTCAGGTCGAGCAGGGCGATGTCCAGTTCCTCTTTCAGGATCTTCGGCATTTCGAGCAACGTGAATTTTCTTCCCTTAGCTCTGCCGGTTGTTTGCGCATGAGCACTCGCGGAAACGATTCCGATTGCTCCAGTAAGGTCCCAGCTTGAGGTCACCGGCTCGTCACAAACAGCACTTCTCATACCGAGTGCCAGCACGCAACCAGCTGAAAAATTGCGGCGCGTAAGTTTAGGGGCCACGTTAGTGGTCATAGCAGTACCTTTCGGATTGACGGCTGTAACGCACTCGCCACTGATGCGATTTACTCAGTTATGGAATGAGGCAGTTTTTTTGATTGAGTGCAGTTTTCGGCGACTACACCGAGGTGCAGTGAGCTGTGGCCGCTGCGAGGTGTTCTTGACAGCAAATCCCTTTCGCTCAATGGTTGCATAGAGAGGCTTTTCCGTTTTTGGCCTTTCGAACGCGAACAAATTCAACGAGCTTGCGCCGTGATGGTTAGTTGCGTTCTTTAATAACTGATCCCGCGTGCATTGTTTTCCCCGTACCCATGGGCCAAAAAGTTCGTCTCAAGGTGCTTTCGAATATTGTGTTAGTCAGCGCGGGATTTCAATGTATCGACAGGTGGTTAGCCTGCACGGATTGCCGAATGTGGTCTATCGGGGACCTTGGTTTTGAAAGATGTCGGCGACATGCTGATTGTTGCCATCTTCCTCTGTCAGGCGACCGGTTATCAGGTCTATATCGCCGTCTGCGTCAATATCAGCGACCCATAGGTTCGGGTGAACCGGGGTGTCAGCGGCGATCACATGTCTGACGAAACGCCCTTTTTGATTTTCCAGCCAACACACTGAGGCGAGGCGTTTCGATTCCGGGATTTTTTTGCGAGTATGCTGTGGTAACAGTGCTACAGCGACAATATCGAGATCACCATCGCCGTCGAGGTCTGCGTCTAACGCGCGATGGACACCAGGCATCGTGGTGAGTCGTCGAGCTTTGAACCTTAACTGACCTTCGTTTATTAGTAGTTGAATCGAGTGGAATGGTTTCACTAAGAACGAATCGAATGTGTCGCCGTTCGTGTAGATGATATCCCAATCATCGTCGCCATCAATGTCTGTTAATTTTATCCCGCTTGAACCAAAGGATGGGTCAGGTGCTTCGTAGAGTATCGTTGCTTCGAATCCGTCTCCCTGATTTATGTAGGCGACAATCTGTTCCGATTCCTGGCTGATAACCGTAACAAGATCCAGCCGATCATCATTGTTCAGGTCGACCGCCTGGATTTGAATTGCTCCTGGGCGATCATCAAGAGTTGTTTGTTCGAACTGCGTCAATGAACCTGATTCACTTGTATTGGTGAGTAGGTAGACGGCTCCTGTATCGTGCCAGCCAAATGCTGCCACTGCGATGTCCGGCTTGCTGTCTCCATCAAAGTCACCGATGCAAAAGTCAGCGACACGACCGACGTCGTCAAGAATTACAGTGGGGTTGGCGTCCTGCGTACGAAATGGTTCGGAATAGGAAAGCAGTCGGCCCCTTTTGTGGTCTGCGGGCAGGAAGCTGCCAAGATCCGCGACGAGCATTTCTTCAGAGCCATCGGGATGGCGATGCATCCGCACAGCGCACGGACTTCCTTTCGTGTTCAGTGAGTGATAGTCGTCCCCTTTTGCATTGTTCATCAAATGGATAAGACCAGAACGCATATCACTCATCACAAGCTGCGAGCCGAATTCGGACGTCTCTATCTGAGCTAAATATGATATTGCCGGAGGGGTTTGAGATTTGCTTTGCGTAAGTTGCAGAGCTTGCTTTTCAAATATCAATGGGCCATCGGGCTCACGAACGGAAGGAATGGACAATGTGTGTGGAGCTCTTTTCCGAAACCACGCAACGGCCTTTTCTTTCGATGGCACTTTCAAGTCCCTGCGTCCGGCAGCGTAGTAGAAATCGAATCCCCGATTGACTTCTTTTTTCCATGAATCCTTCGGGAAACTCTGTGGACGCGGCATGACATGGCATGCCGCACAAAAGGTACGCAAATCGTCTTCGAATTCGATATCCACGACCGAACGTTGTGCCGCACCCCGCATGTGAGTTTGCGATGTCTGCTTTGAGGATTCGCCTGGATTTCGTCCGCATCCGCACAGAGCGAATGCGATTAATGTACAACTAAAAACGAAACGATGGCGTTGTTGTGTTTTAAAGCGACTCATAGATTGCCCTGGATGGCGGTTATTTGGGAAGCACATAGAAGCCTCGGTTTTCGACCACAGCCAATTCGCCAGCTCCAGTTGGCAGACGGAATTCTTCTCCGTGTTGATTCGGCCAGCGGATTTTGAGCACAGCGTTCTGCGTTTTGCCGATCCCGCCGAACACAAATCGTTTTTCATTGCTTGCCATGTAGCCATCACCAGACACTGCCTGTCGATAAAATTGCTGTTTCGGCAACTTCAGTTCCAGGTGCGTTCCTGTCGTTGTGCGACTGCCGTTTCTTCTAAAGAGGCGGAACGCCACGTGAGAATTCGGGGTTGCAGTTCTGTTCGAAACGAGTTCAGCGCGGGACAGCAAATGTGAAACGCAAATGTCTTCAAGACCATCAGCATTCCAGTCGAGTCGACACAAGCCCCGTCCGAGCTTTTGAGAACGCAGAAAAGAACTCTCGGATTGCGGTTCGACTTTATCGAAGCGTCCGTTGTTGTTTCGGAGAACAAGGGGTGGCATTCGATAGGGAATGTCTTCATCTGTGAAGTCGTCCACGTGGCCATTGGTAATAAAT
>CAYZYB010000012.1:0-18064 GCA_964481505.1 uncultured Planctomycetaceae bacterium
GTGATATATTCGATCGCGCGATCAGTCAACCAGTCTGTGGAAAATGTCTGTTCGTCAGCTCCACCAAGATTGTAAGACGGTTTTCCGTTGCGGTCTCGGCCTACAGCCGGCATTCCATCGGTCAGGATCAATTTCTTCCAGTGACCGCGATTGAACATGAATTTCGTGAACTGAAAACCACCGTCAACCTTCGGACCCCATTCGGGTTTTCCGTTTCCGCCAAGATGCCATTTCCCGATGAACGCAGAACGATAGCCCGCATCATTCAGACGATCAGCCAGTGTTGGGATAGAACGGTCCAATACTTCGTTGTTGGTCGGAACTCCCGTAGCGTGCGGATAGCGGCCGGTAATCATGGCAGCTCGGCAAGGCGAACAAACGGGCGCTGTTGCGTACGCTCGCGTACACAAGACGCCCTCCTTTGCCAGACGATCAAAATTTGGCGTTTCCACGACCGCACCAAGTCCCCACATTTCCGCTTGCTCGCGAGGCAGCGTTTCTCGATAGCAACCCAGCGTTCGAAAGTTGTGTTCGTCGGTAACGATCAGCAGCACATTCGGCGCTGCTGCTTCGGCTTTAGACGTTTCGTCGGCCGCCGACGCAACGAGGCAGAGTGTCAGAAGCAGAGTAGATCGAAGCATGCGAGGTCTCATTGAGGAGAAGAAAGGGCGACTGGTGGTCCTGCAAGGACAACCCGATTATGCCAGGATCTCCTGCGGACGCAAACCGACGAAACGAGTCCAAACCGAAACCGTGTCGTCCGTCCCGCCTCAAACGAAGTGCATCCCGCGCATGAAAAAAGGCCGATCGAACCACGATGGATCCGTCGGCCTTTTTCAATCTGGAGACGATTAAGGTTTCTCAGGCCTCAATCAGTCTCCCCTCTCGTTTGGGCTCGTTTCTCAGGCGAACCACATCTCTCTCTTTCAAGTATTGCCTCGTGAAGATCACGGGCCATGACTGCATTCTCAGGGCAGTCAGGAAGTTTGGGATCTCAACTCCAAACTTGTCTCTCTCTGATCCTTACCAATTGCAATCACGATGCCAAACATGAACAGAAACTGCTCGGCATTCGGCGTGCAACAATATAAGTCTATGTTGTTAAACGATTTAAGAGCACGTAAATTAATCCAACAGCTGCTGCAGTTCGTGCGTCAGCATGCGTTCACTGCCCTGGATTGCAATTTCTACATCAGATTGAAATTGTACTTGTTACAAGGAATGTCAAATTTTCCCCTAACTGACGCCCCGGTTTTGTGTCCGGTTTCTCAGTCATTTGAGCCAACATCGCCGCCGAAGACCGCGAAAACCATTTTGACGTGAGGTAGCAGGAGTTGCTGTATGGCAGCATCGCCAGACGTTAGCACTGTCGCTGGACTGAGTTCTTCTCGTTTTGCCGCCAGGACAATTGCGGCAAGAACATGCTCAACGTCAACCGGCAGATCTGTTGCCTCTTCCATGCTGAGAGCGTAGTCGAACAGCACATCGGAAAGACCGGGATCCACTCTCGCTTCTCCGGAAGTGGACAACGAAATTCCCTGTACAATTGTGCGTTCGCCCGAATTCATAGAGCACTCCTGATTAATAATACGCCGGATCGCAAGTTCACTCAGTCAGAGATCTTCAGACCTCTTCGATCAGCCGCAGTAGAAAGTACAGCCAACGTGTCACGCACAAAGACGATATCCAAGTATCTACTTGCCGTCTTTATGATCGGCGCCGGGATCATGCACTTTGTGAATCCAGATTTCTTTCTCAAAATCATGCCACCTTATCTGCCGCTGCACTACGAACTGGTTTTGCTGAGCGGCTTTTGCGAGATCCTGCTTGGCCTGTTATTGCTGGTTTCAAGATATTCGGCCACAGCAGCCTGGGGAATTATGGCATTGTTGGTCGCCGTGTTCCCGGCCAACATCTACCTGTTTCAGAATCAGGAAATCCTACCGGCGCCGCCTTTGATGCATCTGCTGAGACTGCCGGTGCAGGGTGTCTTCATGCTCTGGGCATGGTGGTACACGCGATCGGAGGAATCGAAACGATGAGCATTGAATTCAAACCGATCATTGAACGTATTCTCTCCGACTAGGTGTTGCCAATTGACGGCGACCACGGACTGACTCACTGGGCACGTGTCTTCGAAAACGGCCTGTGGCTTTGCGAAACCACCGGTGGCTGCACTGACGTCGTTTCTTTGTTTGCAGTGTTTCACGACTCACGCCGCATTAACGAGTGTACTGACCCGGATCACGGGCTGCGAGGGGCGGAATTTGCTGCAGAACTTTGCGGCGAATTGTTCGAATTGTCAGATCACAAATTTGAACTCTTGTTTACAGCATGTGAAGGTCACACACGAGAGCGCACTCACCCGAATATCACTGTACAGACCTGCTGGGACTCGGATCGCCTGGATCTGGGTCGCGTCGGTATCACTCCACACCCGAGGAAACTGTGTACAGATGCAGCGAAATCGAAAGACATGCTTCGGTGGGCCGATGGCCGCGGTAGTTTTCGATATGTGCCATCGCTGATTGCCGACACCTGGGGAATCGACGTTCCAGCAACGCGCATTTGGTGAATGCCAGCCGTCGCAGAAAGCGAAACGACCGCGAACTAGAGGGCATTCGAGGTGTCGTCGATTGTTGACGGTGATGCTTCAACGCGTGTATCAACTCAACAAATGTCAGTCTAAGAAAGAAACCGATGTGTACCACGATGAAACTCCATAAGGCAGGGCTCATAAAGCCGCCTGGTTTTGTGCACTCCAATGTTATGTACGAAACAATTATGGGAAGTTTCGCGTATGGAGTTTCGGGTGACGCCAGCGATATGGACATTTACGGATTCTGCGTCCCATCCCGGAACGTTGTGTTTCCGCATCTGGGCGGCCAGATAGATGGGTTCGGCCGACAGCAGCAACGCTTCGACCAGTTCCAGGCACATCACATCAAGTGGAAGGGCAAAGAATACGACCTGACGATTTACAGCATCGTGCGTTTTTTTTCGCTGTGCATGGAAAACAACCCCAACATGATCGACTCTCTGTTCACACCGGACAACTGCGTGCTGTTTTCCACGCAAGTTGGCCAGATGGTGCGTGAGAATCGGCACTTGTTTCTGCACAAGGGAAGTTGGCACAAGTTCAAAGGCTACGCCTATTCGCAGCTGCACAAGATGGGCAGACGAAACGCCGAAGGTAAACGAAAACAGCTGATCGAGGAATTTGGCTTCGATGTTAAATTTGCATACCACGTCGTGCGCCTGCTGGACGAAGCCGAGCAGATCCTGACTCTCGGTGACATCGACCTGCAACGCAATCGGGAACAACTGAAAGCCATCCGCCGTGGAGAGATGACAGAGAGGGAAATTCGAGACTGGGCAACCGCAAAAGAAAAGCAATTGGAACTTGCGTATTCACAATCCAAATTGCGTCACTCACCTGACGAAAACAAAATCAAGCAGTTGTTGTTGGATTGTCTGGAGCATCATTACGGTAACCTTGAGGGCTGCATCGTCGACGAAGGAAGAGCAGTTCGCGCGTTGAAGAACATTCAGGAAATCGTGGAAAACGCACTGCGTTAGGGCCGTTCAATTGTCGTTTTGCGGGTCCAGCTGATGCGGGATCAATGTTGATCCCGCATTTCCTTCAGCAACAGACACATAATCAGCGCGATGTTCCACGCGTCATCATGGCCACGGTGGTAGGTGCCTTCCATCTTCAGCCCAAGACGCTCGTACGCTCCATCAAGCCCCAGTTCGTGCTCGGCGCCGATGGCTGCTGCAAAAAGCGTTTTCACGTTGAGGTGACCGGGGCCGAAAGGGTAGCCGACACCCTGGTCAGCACAGACGCGTTCGAACTGGCGGCGATCATAGTCGCCCCAACTGGCCCAGAGCCGATCCTTCGACTTGTACTCATTCTTCAGCGTCTTGACAGTATCCGCAAGGCTCGCAGCTTGCGTGAACATATCAGGCGTTAGCGTTGTGAGTTCGGTGCAAAATTCACTAATTTCGGACTGAACGGGCCTCACGAGGATGCTGCGTTTTTCCATACGCGTGAGTGTCGTCAGATCCACGGTACACAAGCCAACTTCGATAATTTCGCTTACTTGACCGTTTGGACGTGCACCTTCCCAGCATGTTGATTCGAGATCAACGACAAGAACCGTGTCCAAGGAACGCACCACGGTATTTTCCTTTCTCAGCAGGATCAAACAATGGCCGCCTTGAACCGATGAGGACGCCGATTCCCGGGCCCAACACCTGTCATTGTGATTGGTTCACATTGGCAGTATTTTTCTGTACAACGGAAAGATAATTTTACATCTTTTCGAACGAAAGTACTTCCATGAGTAATCGTCGTCATTTTCTGAAGCAGTCCGTTGCCATTGCCGCTCCGATGGTTGTGAGTTCCAGAGTCTTCGGCGCGAATGCTCCGGCAAACCGTATCAACGTGGCTTTTATCGGTACGGGCAATCAGGGAATGGGATTGCTCAAGCGATTTCTCGCCCGTGATCTCGGCAACGTACTGGCGGTTTGCGATGTAAACGAAGGCAGCACGGGATACAAAGAGCCCGATCACTTCTACGGTCGAATTCCGGCAAAGAAGATGGTGGAAGCTGATTCGGCAAAGAAATCAAAAAGCGGTACCGCGGCAAAGTGTGATGCGTATTCTGACTTCCGCGAAGTGCTGCAGCGAGATGACATCGAAGCTGTTGTGATTGTTGTCCCCGATCACTGGCATCGCATCATCACTGTCATGGCGCTGGAAGCGGGGAAGGACGTCTACTGCGAAAAGCCACTTACGTTTTCTGTCGCTGACGGACGACTGATGATCGACGCAGTTCGCAAAAACAACCGCATTCTGCAGACCGGAAGCCACGAACGATCCAATCCGAACAGTCAGTTTATCTGCGAAGCAGCGAAGTCCGGAAAGATCGGTCGTATCAAAAGAGTGATCACAAAGGTTGGCTTCAACAACAAAGTCAGTCCTCCTCCAGGCTGGAAGCCAATGCCCGTCCCCAGGACGTTCGACTACCGCACGTGGCTTGGTCCGGCGCCAGACCAGCCTTATCATCAGGATCGTTGCCTGTATCGATTTCGGTTCCACTACGATTATTCAGGCGGACAAATCACGAACTTCGGCGCGCACTGTAACGACATGGCTCACTGGGGCATGGGGCTGGACACCAGCGGTCCGGTTGAAATCGAATGCCAGAATGCGGCCTTCCTTCCGGAGGGAAGCATGTTCAACACGGCCACTCAAACGCGATTCCGCTGTAAGTACGAAAACGGCATGGAACTGGTCTGCGAAAGTGGCTACGAATCTGTCCAGACGCGTTTTGAAGGAACAGACGGCTGGCTGCAGACGGGTTACAAAGGAACGTCCGCTTCTGATCCGGCACTGATCGCCGACTGCCCGAAAAAACCAAAGGGTACCGACGATCCACACAGCTCTCACCTGGCCAACTTTATCGATTCCGTGAAGTCTCGCAAAGATCCGCGAGCCCCTGTCGAAACAGGCCATGCTTCGGCTGTCCTGTGTCACATTGCGAATGCAATGATTCGCCTGTATCCGGAAACCGGACCAGGCCACATTGCGAAGTGGGATGCAAAGAATGAAAAGTTCATCGATAACGAACCGGCGAACAGGATGATCATTCGCGAAGAACGCGATCCCTGGTCGTAAGCCACCATCGGTGATTCGACGGTTCGATTTCCGAATTCTGTAACATCACCCCGGCTACCAGATGGATTCGCGACAAATACTTCGGCGGTCGCAGCGAAGTAGATCATGGCCCCAAAGGCAAAATAAAATCTGTGGCCGGTGTCGGGGGCTGAAGTGGACAGGGCTTTTCGTCGTCCGCCTCAGTTCTGGAAAAGCGTCGCACAACGTCAGTTTGGGTGAAACACGGTTTACGAGGCCGGATCTGTTTTGGTTTCACAGATCCTGCTTCACTGCGAATCTGTTCACCAGGATGAAAACCAATGAACGACAATCCATATTCGGCTCCCGCCGCGACAGATATTCCGGTGGCGGAGGCTCCTGTGACGGTGCAGATAAGTGCGAAGACGGTGCGGTCTGTGAACTCTCCTCTGTTTCTGGTGGTTTCTACGTTAACGGGAGTTTCGATAACGTTTGTTTCGCTCGGAATGCTGGGCCTCGGAATCTGGAATCAGTGGAATGTACTGACGGTTGGCGCGGCGTTAACGTGTTGGTTGATCGGTTATCTGGTGCCGATGTTCTATTTTCGAATCGCCGGTGAAGTCATCAAACAGGTCTACAAAAAATAGCTCGTGTTTCCGACTGCAGTGGATGAGAATCGCCGCTTTCACCCACGGCGAGAACCCGGCCGCCCGATGTCTGCAACTTCTGTCGAGTTTCTGACGTGGCGTCTGCTGGAGAGCACCGCATTTCGGACAGTCAGGCTGCCGCTTCTTCCGGCGCCGGTTCAGCGTCGTAGAAAAAGTTTGCCATGAGATGTTCTGCACAGAACAGGAAAATCAGCAGTCCCATCAGCACAGGAAACACTTCCACACCAAGTCGACCAAGGTTCACCGCGCGGTCCAGCTCTTCCGGATCGGTCACGCGAGCGTAACGTTTTTCGCCAAGGATTTGGTTGAGGCTGTCTTCTGTAATTTCGGTGAGATCACTCTCCCTATCCTGAATGTTGGCAGAAAATTCCGAAGCGTAGCTATTGCCTTCATCGACTGCCTTCAACCTGTAGTGCCCCGCTTCACCGATATCATCCAGCAGCACGGACGGTTCGTCGATGGGAAGAATATCCTTCGTCTGCCGGAAGTTCGGGCGAGCCACAGCGTATTGGCTGAAACGCTTTCCGGCTGGAACGCCGATAACCACCGTATCGCCCACAACAAAGTTGTGCCGGGTTTCAGAAACGCCGGTCAGGTAGTTCATGATTTCGTCGACCAGCATCAGGAAGGCCCAGTTTTCGCCGACGACAAAGTCTTCGTTCCATTTGTCGTCTCCATTGTTGTCCATCGCCGATGTAAACAGCAACACCCGCCCGCGTCCGACACTGCGTTCCAGCAGACCGGGCTGACTGTTCGGATGAGTCAGCATCATCAGGACGCGAGCGTCTTTGTGTTGGTCGAATGTCCAGCAACGATCGAACAAGGCGCGGTTGAGTTCCGTGCGAGCTTCCGGTTCCTCTTCAAAGCTGCTGACGATGGGATGATCGGTCGCGAGGGGAATCAACCTTGCCGCTCCATTTCGAAAACGAATCGGCGTGAGCGGTAGACCGGGAAGCAGTTCACGTGATTCCGGCGTTGCCCACGCGCTGGCGCTAAGCTGCTGTTCGCCTCCCGCAGTGACAAACAGCTGCCCGCCATCGCGAGTGAATCGTTTGAGTTCTGCCCATTCACTTCCGGACGGCTTTTGTACGTTCAGCATGCAAACGACGTCGTAGTTGGACAGTCGTTCCTGTCCGAATTCTGTCGTTGTGATGGCTTTGCAATCGAAGCGGCGACCGGTTTCGTCGCCCGTTACGTTGGCCTGTAGAACATTCAGCAGCAGCCATGTATCCAGCGGGTGATCTCCAATCAGCAGCACGCGCGGAGTCTTCGCAACACCAAACGTGAAATGCCTGGTATCGTCGACCGTGAGAGGATCCGGAGACGCCAGACGAATATAACCGCTGGTGAATTCACTGCCGCCGATTCCTTTCACTCGAAACGTCACCGTGGGAGCCGTCCCGGCCAACTGAATACTGCGCTGCGGGCTGCCGATGATGCCACCGCCGCGAATTTCTTCCCCGGATTCGTCCAGTGTAAACAATTCCAACACGACATCAGGATTCGCCGCTGCCGTCCCTGTGACCGAAACCGAAATGTTGACCGGTTGTTCGGAAACCGTGACATCGCGATCCAGTTTCAGCTGCGACAACGCGACGTTGTTCGGGTTCTGAGAGCTCACATCGACGATGTAAATTTGTAGCCATTCGTGTTGAACCAGCAAATCCTTGATGCCGGATTCGTCCGGAGCCTTCCACGCGGCGACCGAAAAATCGGTCAACAGATAGATTTCTCGCACAAAAGTATCGTTGCCACCGGAGTCTTCTTTGGCCTGCTGTTGGTCTTCGACATGCGCGTTGATTGCCTCTTTGACGACGACGTTCAGCGTGCGCGGCGTTGCGGTGGTTTTTAGAGCGTTAATCCGCGAGCGGGCTCCCGCCAGATCGGCCTGAAAGACCACTTCGGATTCCGGGTCGGTCGTGGAAATGGCAACCTGGCTGCGGTCAGGCAGCACACTGAGATGTTCCAGAGCCATTTCGCGCGCTTCGTCGAGTCTCGTTTTTCCTTCATGCTTGTAGGTCATACTAAGACTGTTGTCGAAGACGAAAACAGCAGCGACGGGAATGTCGGGCGACAGCGGACTGCGCGGCGCGTCCAGTTCAGCTTTCACTCGTAAGCCCCACGGGACGCCAACGCAAAACAGAGTCAGTGACACTCCTACCAAAACAGAAATCGCGCGCAGCTTGCCTCGGCGTTCTCGCAACAGATGCTCCGCCGGTTCTTCTGCCGCGGCCCGTTTTTCCTTCCACCTGTAGAACGCGTATGCTACCGCCATCACGGCGATCAGCAGCAACCATTCGTACCAACGAAGTCCGTAGTGAGCAGCCGGCAATGAAGGGCGGACAAGCGCCAGAACAGCGATTGCGATCAGCAGAGCTCGCAGCAACAGCAACAGCAGATGACGAACTCGCATTCGGCGCGAATTGGATGTCTGTCGAGTTTGCAGTAATTTCAGCGCCGGAAACTCAATACGTTTCGGCTTCGCCCGCATCATCAGGTGCAGCACAACCGGCAAACCAGCCAGGACAACGCCGGCGAGCAATGATGCATTGATGAGAGTCATGGGTAACGAACGACAGGAAACGGACAGCTAAACTGGCAGCTATCATACAGCGTAACGTACAAAATGCCCATGCGCATTACTGATCGATGACGGCTCTAATTTACGCAGCAAAACTGGTCCTTCCCGGAATCATCTCGGCCATGCGGACTACGATCGTTTTGTGCTGGTTGAGGTTTTGGGAGTGCATCGTTGGCAAAACGCTGATCGAGTACTAACCGCCAGGCTTCGTCTAAACGATGAAACGACCGGCTGACCCACGGTAAGGGAAGGAAGCACAGGAAGTCCCATAGCCCGCACGAAAAACCGAGGGCGACGGATTGGCGGATCGGCATCCACGCAACCTGCTGATATTCTCGCCAAGTGATGCCCCGCATTAACTCACCGAACATGCAGCGGAGCGGGTTGGAAGTGTTCACCTGTTCACGGTCGACCAGCCGATGCCATTCATCGCCGAAGACCACGTCAAAAAAGGCGGCTCCCGCTTCGGCTCGCGCAACCGCTGTGGACATATCAGCGACTGGATCCTGAAACATTTGGTTAAACATCACACCGTCTCCCTGATCTGAAATCGAATCGTCGTTGCGGGCATCAATCAACAGATGCCGCATCGCGGGAGAATTGTCTGTCACTTTTTGCTTTTTGCGATGACCGGTCAAATTGTAATCCGCCGGTTTCGAGCGGTAACGTCCCAGCGTCCGATGACTTTTCCATCTTCGACAACAGCGACGTCCTGATGCAAAGCACTGGTCGGGCAAATATGGGTGGGGATTCCCAGCAATACGTCGCCCGGTTGAAACCGCTCGGCGTCGGGAGTTTCCAGCACCAGATGTTCTTCGTTGTGAATCACCTGTGCCGCATCCGGGAGTTCGTTAAAGTGAACACGCTGACCTTTTGGCGGATCGGCAGCGACCGCTTTGTTCCCCAAATCCAGTGTCACTCGTTGGACAGTTGGTCGACTGATGACACGAGTTAACACGACAGCGGCGGGAGAGAACTCCAGATCGGGAAAATGGCCGCCATAGCCGTGGTCGTGAAAGATACTGGTCCCGGGACTTAACGTGATGGCAGCTTCATCAAGTTCGGCGTAGACCGGAAACGTGGGCGTGCCGCCGCAGAGGATTTCGACAACGTCCAGGCCCGAACTTTCGCACTGCCGCTTCAGTTCAAGAACACCTGGCCATTCTGCCAGCACGGCTGCGCTGCGTTCCTTTAAAGATTCCTGATGCTGATGGCCATCGTAGACATGAAAACCAGCGAATCGCAGCCCCGGCAGATCACTGATTCGCTGACAGAGTTGCAATGCCAGCGCAGTCGATGGCTGAACGCCCGTCCGATGCTGACCGACGTCGACGTCCAGCATCACACCGATTGAACGTGACTGCTGCGCGAACGCCTCCGAAAGATGCTGCAATGGAGTCGGGTGATCGGCGGTCACCGTCAGTTGCAGGTCGGCGTATTTTTCCATCAACGCGACGGCGCGATCGATGTTGGGGCCGACAGGATTGTATGCCAGCACAACGTCGGTGGCGCCCGCAGTCGCCAGCATTTCCACTTCCGCAACCGTAGCAGCTTTGTGTTTGTTGATCCCGCGATCGAGCAACAACCCGATGACCGCAGACATTTTGTGCGTCTTGCAGTGCGGACGGAGTCGCTGTGTGTTGCCCGCGACTTCGATCATTTTGTCGATGTTGTGACGGACCTGATCTGCAAACACCACCAGCGAGGGGCTGTTTAAGGATTGGAGATCAGCGGAATCGATTGGAGGAATGGCAAATGGCATAGTGCAGTCGCAAAAATTGGCAACGAAATTGAAGTGTCCAATGTACCGACTGTTGCGTCGGATGTCGCTCCGAAACGAGGGCTTCTTTTTTGACAAGTGTGCTCATGGATTTCAATATTGAGTTTGAGCCGTTCGGTGTGGGTGTAGTCGCGGAAAGTTGCAAAGTTGGCAAGGGTGACAGGGATTGGCCGGGGTTTCCTTCGCAGGCTCAGTCCCACCCTGGCCACCCATTTCCAAGGCAACAAACTGCTACCACACCCGCTGGATGATTAGATGATGTCATCGAAGTTGAGTGGTGCGAACGCAGGATCTTTGCTGAAAAATTCCTGATGCAGAAGATCCTGCATTCGCAAAAGCTGCATCTGGATGACAAATTCTCCGGCGCGATGCACATTTGAAATCATTTGTGAGCACACGTTTTCCAACTGTGAGCGTTAATCGATTTTGCGGCGCAGGCCGGTTTCGAACGAGCTGCCGGTGACAACCTGATTGATTTGGTCGAAAAACGCTCGCATCCCTTTGCACATCAGCGTTGCAGGCTAGACTTCCGGCATCATGTTAAATACGTCACTCGAAAATTACGCCGGGCTGGACTGCCTGCTCATTGACGCACTTCCTGCCGAGACAGCGCCCACTCAGTTGATGGTGATCGCTCACGGCTTTGGAGCGAGCAAGGATGATCTTGCTGCGTTCGCGCCGTTTCTGATTCAGGCCGATGAAGCTATTCAGAACAACTTCCGCTTCGCGTTTCCGAACGCTCCCATGGACCTTGGCCCACTGGGCATGCCTGGCGGACGGGCGTGGTGGGAGATCAATATGGCGCAGCTTGCGGCCATCAACGAGACGAAAAACTACGACGAGCTGACGGTTGTGACGCCGCCAGGAATGCTGGATGCTTCTGAACAGCTGGCAAAAGCCGTGCGAGAAATCCAGGCATCCTGCGGTCTCGATGATGCCGCAACGACGCTGGGCGGATTTTCGCAGGGAGCGATGATTTCTACTGATTTGGTGCTGCGTCGCGGTTTTGTGCCGCGGCAGCTGTGCCTGTTTTCCGGAACGCTGATTTGCCGTGACGATTGGAAACAACTGGCCGCTGACCACGTTGGCTGTCCCATTCTGCAATCACACGGAACTGTTGATATGGTGCTGCCGTTCGAACCGGCTGAGCAGTTGCGGGACATGCTGAAGGGGAGCGGGTTCGATGTGTCGTTTCATTCGTTTCATGACGGGCATACTGTGCCCATGGAAGTACTCGAAGAAGTCGCCACTTTGTTAGCAAAGGATTAGTGTCACAGATGTCGCTTCGCATCGTACTTCTTGGCACTGGCGAATTTGCTTTGCCACCGTTTCGTGCCTTGATGGAATCCGCCAGCCATGAAGTGGTTGGTGTGTACACGCAACCGGATCGCACGGGGCGAGGGCACCACCGGCATGTCAACAAAGTCAAAGTACTGGCGGAAGAAAACGGCGTGCCCGTGTTTCAGCCGGAACGCGTGAACAAGCCCGACGTTCTTGACGAACTGCGATCACTGCAGGCGGATGTCTTTATCGTGGCGGCGTACGGACAAATCATGAAGCCGGAATTCCTGGCCATTCCGCGACTGGGAGCGTTTAATCTGCACGGCTCGCTGTTACCGCGACATCGCGGAGCCGCTCCGGTGCAGTATTCGATCTGGAAAGGCGATTCGGACGCGGGCGTTACGATTTTTCAAATAGAACCGGCGCTGGATTCCGGACCGATGGTTGGAAAAGTGGCAACGCCGATCGGAGCAAAAGAAACGTCCGGCGAACTCATGCTGCGGCTTGCGGACCTGAGTGTCAAACTGACGCTTGAGGTCGTGAATCAGCTGGATGCGGGCACAGCCGTCTTTGAGCCGCAGGACACTTCGCTGGTAACGCTGTCGCCGAAAATAAAAAAAGAACAAGGCATCATCGATTGGTCTCAATCGGCAGCAGAAATTGACTGTCATGTACGTGCGATGAATCCGTGGCCGAAGGCGTCGACATGGCTGCACGCTGAAGGACGCAAGCCAACGCGGTGCATTCTTCTGGATGTCGAAACAGTCAACGGTGAGGATTTTGCCATAGGTTCTTCACAGCCGGGGGCGATCGATGCTTCTCAAAAGCATTTGTTTGTGCACACTGGCGACGGAATCTTAAAAGTCGTGACTCTTCAGCCGGAAGGAAAGAAGGCAATGGATGGAAAGGCGTTGCTGAACGGATACGGCATCAGGACGGGAGATTCATTTCGTTCTGAGGCATGATGTACACAGGCTGGCAACCTGAAATTAGACAGACATAATCAAGGGATCACAGGCTCTGACACACCACAGGGCGTTTGTGAACTTTGTCGTGAGGCCCTGCAAATTTCTTCCGGCACGATGCTCCCATTACCCGGTGCACTGATATCCGTTCGTCGTTCGACCCCCGCAACGCATCCGATCCATGGCAGGAACTTTTAAGAAACTCAAACGCATTGTGTCGCGTCTTCAGGGCGGGGCGGAGGCTGCTGTTGCCGTTCCGTTTGAATTGAAATGCGAATGCGGTGCCACAGTTGTCGGGCAGCGAAGAAAATCCTGGATCGAATCAGAATGTCCGGAATGCTGTCATAGTTTGTTTGTGCTGCCCGCCAACGTGTACCCGGCAACTAAGAGTGTTCCCAGCGAAGTACTCGGCGGAACATTGCAGGACCGGCTGAAAGTTGTCTACCGTGAAATTTTTCCGGCAAAGAAATCGAAGAAAAAGCAGCTCGAATCAGACGACTCGGCAGCCGCGACAGAAACGCCGAAAGGCCCTGCGTTCACATTTCCGAAAATTGATGTATTCGGCTTCCTGCGGCGCGTGTTTTCGCCGTTTCGCCTGCTGATGATGGCGATGGTCGTTGTCGTTGGATTCACGATCTACTGGATGACTCTCCAAAGCGCTCTCGAGGCGGCTCGGCAGACCTGGCTGAAGTCGCCGGAAGAAATCGAACAGCGACTGGAGTCCGGCGAAATGCTCGAACTGCAGCAGGCTTTGGAAGCTGCGGTTGGAGCGGCGGATGTTCTGGAACGCGATGATCCGGAATCTCGCCGCATTCGAAATCTCCTGGAAGAAACGATTAGCATCAACGACATTGCTTCCAACGACCTGCTGACAGGGTTTCACAATGCGTACGATGAAAAAGGTTTGCTGCAGGAGGACGCAGAAAAAGAAATCAATTCCGTGTGTCGCAGTGGCACATTCGTTTTTGATTCGTGGTTGCAGGCGATGCCTGGTCTTTCGGATGTTTATTCTATCGAATTCCCGGCGACTCCAGGACGACATCCGGTGGAAATCATCATTCCGTTGCCGGCCATTGGCGAGTTTCATGATGCGATCGAAGATGGTCGAGCTCTGTTTGCCGCACGCATCGGACGGGTTGAAGCACCGAAGGCTGGCACCTACGAATCATGGACGCTGCATGTAGCAGCAACGTCAATGGTGTTGATGACAAGCTTACCGCACTGCGAACACATTGGCTTCAGCGTTGAAGACGATCCATCGCTGACCGCGATTCTGGAACGACAGCTGAAATTTGTGGAGACATCAAAGGATTGGCAGCACCGAGCTCAAACGGCGGTCGTTGAAGAAGACGAAACGGAAGAAGGAGCCAGCGAATCGGGCGGTCAGGAACAGCCCTGAAACAATTTCTCGTTCTCTCGTCAGCGATGGCCTGTTTTTTTTGACAGGATTTACAGGATGAACAGGATCGTTTTCATCCTGTCTGCTCAATTCAGGTGTAGTCGCAGAAAGTTGCGAAGTTGGAGAGGGTGGCCGGGGTTGGAGCGAGGCACGAGCGAACCCCCGGGGTTTCCTTCGCGGGCTCAGTCCAACCCCGGCCACCCATTTCAAATGCAACAATCTACTGTCACACCCATCTATTCAGCAGCCGTACCGTCATCTTCATGAAAGCTCGGCGGCATCTGATTCTAACCGCAGGGAATATCAGACGCCGGAATTCGAACAGATCTGATCGCTTGTCAAAAAGCACCGCGGCGGACTGGCAGTGGGTCCATGTTTAGCACGCTGGCGTCGAAGCAATGTCGCAACATCTGTAACTTCCTGTCCGCGGCGGCAGGATCATTCCACAGGTTGACGAATTCATCCGGGTCGGTTGTGAGGTCATAGAATTCTCCCTGGTCTGTTCCGTGATACACGACAATCTTCTCCGTGTTGGAACGCAGCATCGTTCCGTACGCATCGCTGTGAGTCCAGCTGTTGTAGTATTCGCAATAGACGTGTTGCTTATGTTGCAACGGATCTGCGATACCGGTCAGGTGCGGTACCAGTGAAGTTCCCTGAACACGTTCGAGGACTTCCAGGTTCGCGGCCTCAAGGAGTGTCGGGACGAGGTCGACAAGTTCTGTCAGCCCATCGATCTGCAGGCCGCTGCAAAAGTTTTCAGGCCACGAAATCACCAGCGGCACTCGAATAGCTTCGTCGTAAAAGTGCGGGCCCTTAAAGTAAATCCCATGATCACCCAGCATTTCGCCGTGGTCAGACATGAAGATCACAATCGTATTTTCCCGCTGTCCGGTTTCTTCCAGGCACTGCATGATGCGACCGACCCGGTCGTCGATGAGTTCGCACATGGCGTAATAGGAGGCTGTGACTTGCCGGCGATCATTGTCCGTCATGGCAGCGGAATGGAATTCTCCAGGGCTGTTGTGAGCCCATTCGGCATCCAGTTGCTGGAATGTCGGCTTGGTATCTAACTCGCCGTCACGATACTTCGGCAACGGCATATCCGCCGGATCGTACTTCGCCAGATATTCCGGCGGAGGGTCAAACGCATGATGTGGATCAAAACAATTGAAGCTGAAGAACCACGGTCGCTGTGCGTTTCCACGAATGAAATCCATCGTTGCTTCGGCGCACCAGGTGGTCTGATGAAATTCTGTCGGCACCCCCTGTTTGATATAGCTGGTGTCCGGGCCGGAATAAAGTTCTTCCCACGATTGCCCCTTCGCATGCAGCCACTGAGTGTACGCGTTTTCGGGCCAGTCCGGCTGCGGATGATGAGACCAGCGAAAGTCGTGATAGCCGTCGTCGATGCGTTGTTCGACTTTTCCATTTGAACACGACGCCAGATGTAGTTTTCCTGCCAGTCCGCAGCGGTAACCGGCATCCGCAAACATTTTGCTAACCAACACTTCATCAGCAGGAATCGTTTGGCCGTTCTGCCGGCAGCGTGTTGTGCGAGCGTACCGGCCGGTTAAAAACGAAGCACGACTCGGACTACAAACCGGACTTTGGCAATACGCCTGAGTGAACGCGACGCCTTCATTCACCAGTTTGTCGATGTTGGGAGTGCGAACGAGTTCGTTACCAAGCGATCGAATGGTGTCGAAGCGTTGCTGATCGGTGCAGAGCCAAAGAATATTGGGCTGAGGCATAGGACATGCGAAGCAAGATGGGGGACGACAAAAACGAGAGGATCACGAGATCTGTGTGAATCTTAGCCGTCTGTCGTTCTTTATCGATCCTCATCCGGCCCTTGCCCTGGTCGCCTGCGATCTCCGCGCGGCGGTCGGGTTCCCTGCGGCCTGTCACCGCCCGAATTGCCACGGCCAGCATCTTCTGATCGCTTTCTGTCTCCAGGTTGACCATGTAGAGGCGGCCCACCGCCTCGTCCTCCACGGCCACCGCGCTGCGGCGTGAATCTCCGCAGCCTGTCGTTCAGGTCTCGAATGCTCCTGCTCAAGTGCTCGATGTCGGAATTCGCGGCATTGCGTTGCTCAATCATTTCTCCCGTCAGGCTGTTCACAGCGTCCGCCGGATCGACCTGCATGAGCTCAATCTGTCGCTTCCGATCCATCTCGGTTTGAAAGAACTCCGATTTGTGTGCATCTCCAGGGTCGTAGTGCTTTTTAAATTGTTTCTCGTAGTGTCGAAATATCTGCATGCATACCATCATTGCCACCCTCGCCATTGTTCGCGGGCCATCTCGCGGATCTCGGTGCATACTCACCAGACTATTGCTGATGCGGTCTGCCGTTTCCCGATCAATAAGATGAGTGGTCACTGCTTCGGTGATCGGTGCGATTTCCGACAGCGATTCGGGAGGTGTCAATTTTCCCGGTGTCACTGAAGGGAATAATCGCCGAAGAACCCAGATCAATTTTGTTAGAGAGCGTTCTGCAGATTGACCGGATTCATTGAAGCTGCCCAGTCTGCTCGTAAGGTCTGCAGTCAGTGGATTCGGCAACACCGCGGTAAAGAAAGCTTCGACCTGTTCTTCCGAAATCTGAGTGACGGGCGGTGAACGATCCCACCCGGAGCCAAACCGGATTTCGATGACTGGCGACATCGTCGCATCCCGGCGATAAACTTCTGCGACCTGCTCCACCCAGTTGGATACGAATTTGCCTTCCGGCCGTAGCCTCGCGTGCATTCGCGGATCCTGCTTTCGAAGCAATTCGTCTAATGCCGTCAGTTTCGGCAACAGTGACGGGTCTTTCTCCACCGCATCGTGAATGGCCTCAATTCGCTTGCTGTATTCCGGGTTCTTCAGGTGTGCCCCTGCGATGTTGCGGACGTTGGTCTGGTCACTTTCCGGTAATTCGTCGAACTGCTTTACTGCCGCTTCAACCGTCGGATCCGGCTGGAACTGCCATTGGAAAAACGCAAACGTAACCAGCATTCCAGCGACTATCGAGGCTACTGGAATCAGATTATCCTTACTCAGGAAGCTCATGGATTCTCCTCGGCTGCTGGCCCATTGCCATCGTCCAGGTTCAACTGCTGCAGAGCTTCTGCGCTTGGGACGATGCGATACAGATCATCTTTCAACAGCATGTCCAGTTTCTCAACCACCAGGGCGTCACGAGCAACTGCTTCGGCTGTTTCTTCAAATCGATTCAGCCTTCGTTCGTGAAGGCGCCCACTGAGCATCATTCCCGCGGTGACTCCAAGCACGCCGAGCAGAAAACAGGGCAGTACCTTATAGCGAGCGAATGCTTCGATCAGTGATCGCTTAGCATTACCAGGAGTCTCTCGCTCGGCTGCGACAGCTTCGGTCGAAATTGTGGCCAGCGTGGCCTGAGTAAACTGTTGACTGGCAGAAACTTCTTCAAGGTCGTCCAGCATCGCCCAGGTGCGCGACAGGATGTCAACGTGACTCCGCATGTCCGGATCGTTAATGATATTGCGTTCAATCTCGTCGGCCTGCGTATCGTCCAACTCTCCGTCGAGATAACTCACGAGCTGCGTGAGTTGTTCGTCGACAGGTTCATCTTCGTCAAGTTGTTGCGGCGACTGTGACATTGGTTTTGGTAATCAAATCAATCAAAGATGGCGTGCAAGTGCTTCCTTCAGTTTTCCGCGAGCTCTCGACAACAGCGACTTCACTCCCACAACATTCAGCTCCATGATATCGCCGATGTCCTGGT
>CAYZYB010000013.1:0-18037 GCA_964481505.1 uncultured Planctomycetaceae bacterium
GTGTGCAGACCATTGGATGGATGGTTGAACGTGGGGTCGTCGTTCACCGCTCCCTGCAGAATAATCTGGTCCCCGGTCTGTAGCTGGTGGTTTGTTGAAGTCACGATGACCTGGGAGCCATCAACCAGCCCCTCAACCAGTCGTCGGCGAGTCACTTCCGGCACAAATGCAACACCGTGGTCTCCGTTGTTACCAATGGTGTTGTCGATTATCGCTCCCGTGAAATTGCTGTCTGTAAGGTCAAAGCGAATGCCGTCTCTGCCGCTGGCAAAGATGCTGTTTTCTTCAAGAATGGCCGAAACGTCACTCTGATCGGTTGTTCCAAAACGGACTCCGTGGCCGGCAACACCCGTGATCTGGTTACGGCTGACGCTGGCGTTAGTCAGCGGTGAGTTTTCCAGAACCAGGTTTACACCGTGGAAATTTGCAGATGATTCGTCTGCACCTCGGACAAATTGCGACGCATTAAAGACGTTTGCATCACCCACCATAGTTCCGCTAACGGTTTTTGGACCACTGTTGTTTCCCGGTCCAAAATTAAACGTGACCGCCGCACCAATCAGGTCTCGGCCAAACGCTGAAAAATCCTGCGGCGTTCCATTGGGAACCAGTGGAGCGATGTCCACGTCAATCACAAACAGCAGGGTTTCCCCAGGTGCGAAATCGTCGAAGGTCAGAGTCAGAATCTGGTTGTCGCCGCTCAAAGCAGGGGTCACGCCTGTTAGCACTCCGGTATCGATTCCAGCGGCATTGACCTGTGGAGTAAAGTCGTTGCCGAAAGTGGAATCGATATCGAATACAAGACCCAGCGGCGTCAGATCGAGTACGAACTCCGTCAGAAGTTCGCCATCCGTTGCGTTGTTTGTCAATTCGAACGGCTGTACGAACGTGTCGCCTTCTGCCCGAAAGAAAACGTCCGCACCGGGTTCATTTCCAATGACGTTGTCCTCAATAACAAGGCCGTCAACAGGGGCGTCTGTCAGGTTGATATTGATCGCATCTCGATTTGCCGCTCTGATGTCAAAGTTGCCCACGATGTGGAAATCATCCGCTGTCGCTCCGGAGTCAACGACCAGATCGATTCCACCGGCACTGACCTGGTTTTCTGTGATCACACCGTGCGTGATGTCTGACAGATTTGTCGCAGTCACCGCGATTCCGCTGAGGTTGGAATCTTCGATCGTCAGAGCGTGCGCGTCTGTGTTGTTGAGATTCACATTGATGGCTTGATCGGTGCCGTTAGCCACGACGTCTTCGATCGAAATTGTGCGCAGTCCGGTGACGTCTGTGAGGTTGATGTCAATGGCAGCCGTCGTATAAGTGTTGATGGCCACTGATTCGATCGTCAGTCGTTCCAGTGGAACTCCCGTGATGTCGATCGAAATCCCCTCGGTCGAAGAATCGAGCTCAACCCGTTCTATCACGATGGTATCGTGGGTTCCGAGGTCGGTTTCGTCGATCGACAGATTGCCAGTGTTGACATCTACGAACGAATCGACGTTCGTGTTATTGATGGTCAATGCCGTGAGCAATGTCCGGCTCTCAAGAGATTCCAGTTCAACATGACGAGGACTGGTTGCAGCACCGTTGCGTCGTCGTGTTGCCGCCCGATTTTCGGAGCCGTGGAAAATGTGACGTTTTGCTGCGGTGAGCCAGGCGTTGAGAAGCATGTTTTGGTACCCAACAGGTAGGTTTCGAGAACGGTGCGGGTTCGTTTGATGTTGCTGCGGCAATGAATTCGCGCACGGCGACCGTCATAATAGGAACGACCCAGTATCATGGTTCGGTTTATGCAGCATTTTCTGTTTAGAAAATCCTGCGCGCCGAACGGCATTACACAGAAAGGTATTGGGAAGACGCTGGCAGACTTCGATTCCAACAACCACGCAACCTGCCCCGCTTCACTTTGTGTTCGCAAGTCTCCTCCGATTGGAGATTTTCTGCGAGATCAGATTTCCAGCCGCCAATTATGCCGCTGCCTGAAACGGCGGGTGATCAGTTCAGCAATTCGCGATTTGGTCCTTACGGGCGTATGAGCTGCGAGCGACCTTTAAATATCACGATTCTTCGGAACTTCCTGGTACACGTCTTTGCCGCTTTTTCTCTTTCTTGGTTCGTAAGTGCTTTCATATAAGCATTTTAAGAAAAATGTGAATTCTCCAGAGAATTGATGTCCGCTTTTGCGAGCTGCTGCGATGTCACTTGCGAGCCGCCTCATCCTCCACAACGGAGATGCACATCAAAGCTGAACGGAAATCAACGAGGCCGGCTTGTGCGGTGTTGAGTTGGGTTGAATCAGTGGCTTAGGCTACTACACCATGTTTTTCAACTGCTCTGACCAGCCCAACTCACCCGCATCTTTTTGTCTGCGACTCCTATCGCCTGCCAGTCCCTTCGGCAAAACCTGCCGAATGTGAATTTCGCCTTCCCGAAACTGCCGAAATTTGCTAAACCATCGCTTCGACTGTCCAACACGGAAGTGGGAGTGGCGATTTGATTTTGGTCCTGGTCTTTTTTCTTAGCCTCATGTTTCTCGCCATGATTTTTGGCGAAAGGTTAAGCCTGTTCGGCATCGTCGATGGCCAATGGGTAACTGCCCCGTTCGATATGCTGGCGCGACTTTGGTCGCTCGTTTGTGAAGCGACCGATCGAGTCTGGTGCTTCATCTATGATCACTTCTGGTGGGTAGCGGCGACCGCATCCGGCAGCATTGGCGTCCTGCTTGTTGCTTTGATCATGGTTAGCGGTCTGTCCAACGAAGCCGCGGCTGTTCGGCTTGAGGAACGGACCGTGATGCCGGTTGGCAGTGTGCTCGATCATATTTCGGTGGTTGATTCAGACAATGTGCTGGTGATCAATGCCGTTGCCGATCCCGACGATGATTCGCACCTGGTCTACCAGCCTCAACCATTTAGACAGCGTCCGATTGTTCGGGATGTTTGGCCGCGCGTTCAGGACGTGCCGCCAATGCCAACGTACCGAGAGCGAAATTATCCGCGGGGGAATCTTCGGCTGACCATGGAACCACTCGCACGTGAAGCAGGTGATGGTGGTTGGGTGGAAAAAGTCGGACGGCCTTCGCGAACGCAGGATTTTCGCCAGCTCATCGATCGAGCATTGTCGGATCTGCGCAATGACTTTCGCTGGCGGACAAGCGATTCAGGTCGCTCGGTCGCTGACAGCGCTTCGTCTCGCCCACCCATGGTGGAAGATTCGCAGTTTGCAGTTGGAGACTTAACGTCTCAGGTTCGAGTCTTTCCTGGTGATGTTGTCTCGTCTCGCAATCTGCGCGTGGAGAAAATTGTTCCATCGAACCCGAGTCCTGGAGATTTCGAGATTCAGATTCGCCTTACAAACCTAAGCCGCGAACGCTTGAGTGGTGTGGTAGTGCGAGAGTTTTTGCCTGAAGCATGGGTTCCCAAGAACATGACGCCGCGCGGAGTCTTTCGTGATTCTACGGCGACGTGGTTAGTCAGAGACCTGGGACCACAGCAGGATGGTGTACTCGTATTGCAGGTGGAATCCATGGAGAATGGTCCGTTTGAGTCTGTTACGGAAGTGTCGGCGACGGCGGCCGTTTCAAATTCCGCGACGATTTCCCGTCGATCAAGGCCGTTGCCACCGGTGCCTGCACCTTCCAGAAAACCACTGGAACCGCGCGAACCTCTCGAACGGCGAGAACGGATGGCGGAACCGAAGCTGCGTTTGATTTTGGAAGCCGAGCCGGATGTCGTGAATGTTGACGAATGGACGACGGCCAACTTTCGGGTTGAGAATATCGGTGATGTGCCAGCCGTGGGAGTGTCCCTGTTGGTCACACTGGTCGCGGGGCTTGATCACCATGCTCTTGATGACACTGACACCAAACGCGAGGTGGATTGGAAGGTCAGCAGACTTGATCCTGGCGAGGTGCGAAAGATGCCGTTGGTTGTGCGGCCCAATATCCGCGGTCGCCACTTTGCCACTGCCGAATTGCGTCTCCGCGGAACTCAGCTTGCGATCAAGACGTTCGAAGTCATCGGGAGGGATGCGATCGATTCTCGGCCTGTGCCAACTCCGACTCCATCTCCTGACTTCCGATAACAATCTGTCCGGGTAGGTTTCGCGGTTGTTTGGCCCTGAATCAGTTATGGCAGGCGGAGTCAGCTGGATTTGGTTGTTTCGCTGAATTCCCTGGAATACAGCGAATCCCCGGTGCCGCATGCCGGTTCATTCAAACAGCCTCGTTGCTATTCCGGTCTTCGTTCTGAAAATCCGATTTGTTGCAAAAATCGATGATCACGCGCATTTTCAGATTCCTGCACTTCGTCGCGATGGCTGGTTTGGTAGGCCATGCTACAGCGGCTGAACCGTCGACTTCGACGACGGCGGCAGAAATTGATCGGCTGATTCTCGCCAAGAGCGACGAAGGACTTTTTCGGGCCACGGACGATGCCACGTTTCTGCGCCGTGTCTCGTTCGATTTGATCGGACGCCCGCCAACGCCGGCGGAAATCACTCGTTTTGGACTGAACCCGGCGACGGACAAGCGTTCAGCCACAGTGAATCAGTTACTGGAAACGTCCGAGTACGCTGACAACTGGAGTCACTATTGGCGCGATGCGATTTTTCGCCGCGCGACCAACGTGCGTTCTAATCTGGTGCGTCCGGCATTTGAAACCTGGATGGCGGACAATCTGATCGAAAACCGTTCCTGGGATGCGATTGTGACTGATTTGCTGACCGCATCAGGTCCGGTCAATCAGGATGGGCGAGCTGCGCTGATCTTTGCTCACGAAGGTCAGGCCGAAGAGATTGCGGCAGAAGCATCACGGTTATTTCTTGGCATTCAGATGCAGTGTGCGAATTGCCACGACCATCCCTGGGACAGTTGGAAGCGCGAACAATTTCATGAGTTCGTGGCGTTCTTTCCGCGAGTCGGTGTTCGTCGTGATCGGAATTCGGACAACATGTTCGACTACGAAATCACATCAACGAACGTCGATCGAAATCAACGGCGGGGCATTTCGAAATTTTTGCTGACGCGAATCGATCGGAACCGTGACAACATCATCTCGGAAGCAGAATCGAAGAACACGCCGCTGGCCAGAGCCTTCAGCGGGCAGGCGAAGTCTTACATCGACAAAAACGGTGACGGCAAGCTGTCTGTGGAGGAAATCGAAACCGCTCAGCCACCCAGTGCGAATCGTCCCGGTCAGGGATCCGTCGAGCACTACATGCCGAATCTCGCGGACCCCGGTTCGAAAGGCGATTTGATTCAGCCGGTCTTCTTCATCGGTGACGTCGCCATTCGAAAAAGCCAGGACGACCTGTCACGACGAAACGCCGCAGCTAACCTGATTACTTCCGTCAAAAATCCGTGGTTTGCGAAAGCGATTGTAAATCGAATGTGGTCCGAACTGACTGGTTCAGCATTCTATCTTCCGATCGATGATATCGGTCCGGATCGCACTGCCGAACACGAAGACGCGCTGGAACTGTTGTGTGCCGGGTTTGTTGCCAGTGGCCACGATTTGCGATGGTTGATGCAGACAATCACGGCAACCGAATTCTATCAACGCCCAGTGAATACGGAGGCAGAAGGTTTTGTGCGACTGGAACCAACTCGCCTGCGCTCGGATCAATTGTATGACGCATTGTGCCAGACATTAAACGTAACATCGTTGCCGCTGGAATTCACAGGGCGCCGAACACCATACGCTCGTGATCAGGACCGCGGACGTACTCAATTCGCTGCGACGTTTGGCTTCGATCCTTCGACTCCGCGATCCGATCTCACCGGCAGTATCCCGGAAGCTTTGTTCCTGATGAATTCGCCGCAGCTGCACAACTTCATCAAAGTTGATTCGCCAAACAGCACGATCGCTCGTATCATCCGGCAGGTGTTGTCGGACGAAGAAGTCGTAAGAGAACTCTACCTTAATACGCTCAGCCGCGAACCCACAGAACGCGAAGTTTCGGTCTGTCTGGAATTCGTCAGCAAAGCCCCCACGCGTCGCGAAGGATTTGAAGACATCTTGTGGTCGCTCTTAAACACGAGCGAATTTCAGAGCAAAAAGTAGTGATTAACAATTCAGCGATGCGCGCTGGTCGGGGTTGAGTGGAATCGGACTTCCGTTTTTCTTGCAGGCTTCGGTTGTACGACCCGCTCAACCCCAGCCAGCACGCATCGCTTGTTGCTCATTTGGCCATGATCTGATTGTCGAAACTGACCTTCTGGAAAGCAAGTCGTCATGAATCAACATTTGATCGAAGACGTCCGAATTTCAAAACGCGGCCTTTCGCGGCGTCGATTTTTGCAGACGGCATCAACTGCTGTTGCTGGCGGTTTCGGTTTTCGCGATTTGATGGCGATGGAAGCTGAGAGTCTTCGTCGCCAGGGCAAATCGATGATCCTGCTCTGGATGGGCGGCGGCCCCAGCCAATTCGAAACCTTCGACCCGAAACCTGGCACGGAGAGCGGTGGCCCAACCGAAGCGATTTCTACCGCGACTGCAGGAATCAGGATCGCTGATAATTTTCCGAACGTTGCTAAAGTGATGCACGACATCGCGATCGTGCGGTCCATGACGAACAAGGAGGGAAGTCATCCCAGAGCCACTTACCAGATGCACACCGGTTACATTCCTTCTGGAAGTGTGAAGCATCCGTCGCTGGCGTCCTGCATCGCTCAACAGATCGGAGACCCTGCCAGCGAACTCCCTTCATTCGTTTCCATCGGTGGCACTCAAGGCGCGGGCTTTCTTGGAATGGACTACGAACCGTTCGTGGTCAACAATCCGGGTTCCATTCCTCGCAATGTCGGCCTTCCAACGCCCGGCGATCGGTTTAGCCGCCGCATGAACCTGCTGGACAGGCTGGAAGAGGAATTTTCTGCGGCCGGCGCAAAGCAGTTAGTGAACACTCATCAGTCGCTCTACAAAAAATCATCGCGATTAGTCCTGAGTCCCGATGTGGCGACTTTCGACATCAGTGGCGAATCACAGAATTTGAAAGACAGTTACGGTGACAGTAATTTCGGGAAAGGCTGTTTGCTGGCCAGGCGACTCATCGAACGTGGGACAACATTTGTGGAAGTTCGATCCGGCAGCTGGGATTCCCATCAGGATAATTTCGAACAATGTGCCACTCGAGCGGGAGAAGTTGATCCGGCGATGGCGACGTTGATCACGGATCTGAAAGACCGTGGTATGCTGGACGACACGCTGGTTGTGTGGATGGGCGAATTCGGACGCACACCAAAAGTGAACGCTCGCACGGGCCGCGACCACTACCCGCGCGTGTTCAATTTGGCGATGGCAGGAGGCGGCATTCGCGGAGGTCAGGTGTATGGTGCGTCGACGAAAGATGGCGCGGCTGTCGAAGATTCACCGGTGACAGTCCAGGACCTTTTCCAAACCGTCTGCAAGTCACTGAACGTAAACGCCGAACACGAAAACCTGAGCCCCCTCGGTCGCCCGATGAAGATTGTCGACGGCGGAAGTGTGATTCCCGGTTTTCTTTGACAGAAGTCGTGAGGTCAGCGTGGAAGTCCCTCGGCATTCGAAACATCGTTCAATATCTGTTGGTACGTTTCGGCACTGCGTCCGTCACTCTGACACGACCTGAGACCATCGGACCTCCCGCTGACGTTACAGAGCAACCGTTCGCCTTCCGCTTCAGCACGACAAATCCTTGCACGAATCAAGTCATTCGGAGTCAGCAAACAAGGGTCATGGTGGAGGCTGATCGATCGCATTCCTTGTAACCGATTACCGTTCCTGCGGATCCATGAGGTTGATTTTTCGCTGGTCCCTGCCGGTTATGTGTACGTCGCCGAGTTCGTCGCGGATTGCATCGGCCTGTCTTTGCAGGCGGGCGACGACTTCCGGATGTTGCTCAGCCACGTTCTGTTTTTCGCCAACATCTGATTTCAGGTCAAACAGTCGCATTTCGTCGAGAGTTACGAAGCCCTTGCCCTTTGCTGGCTTCTTTGACCAGAAAGGCTGGTCATTCGGTGAGCGAGGCAAATGCAGTTTCCAGTTGCCTTCGCGTACCGCCTGCAGGTTCGTGCCGTTGTAGTAGTAGAGAAGCTTGTGGGGTGTAACTTTCTGTTTGCCCTGAAGAATGGGAAGGATGTTTTTTCCGTCGATCTTTCGATCATTGGGTTGCTTCACCTCGGCAAGGTGACAGAACAACGGCAGAAGATCCATGCTGGTAAGCGTGACATCTGACACTTGCCTGGCAGGAATTTGTCCCGGCCAGCGAAAGATACCGGGCACGCGATGACCGCCTTCCATCGTGCAATACTTGCCACCGGCCAGACCACCCGTTGACCCGGGTCCGGTCGGACCATTGTCCGACGTAAACACGATAAGCGTGTTGTCGTCGAGGCCAGCGTCACGAATGGCTTTCATGATGCGTCCGGTGCTGTGATCCAGTTCTTTGATGAAGTCACCGTACTTACCCTTGGTTGACGTGCCGACGAAGTTTTTACGGGGCAACAGAGGAGAGTGCACGATGTGGTGCGAAACGTAAATGAAGAACGGATCATCCTTTCGGCGTTGAATAAAATCGACAACCTCGTCGGTATAACGTCTCGTCAACTCCTGACAGGGCACGTTCTTCTGTTCGACCTGCTTGCCGCGGTAGAGCGTGTTGTAATTCGGCCCGCGTCCCTTCGAGTAATTGCTTGGGATACCAAGGTGTTCATCAAAGCCGGCGTCGATCGGATGTGAACCTTCAACTTCCATGCCCAAATGCCACTTACCAACCATCAGCGATCGATAGCCAGCAGGTTTCAGCAGTTCCGGGATCGTGATCTCTTCCGGCTGGAAGCCGTAGCCTTTGTATTTTGATCCCGGTGTTTCGGTCCGAGCAACCGGGATTCCGCATCGCATCGGATAACGTCCGGTAAGGAGTGACGCTCGCGAAGGGCTACACACGTTGGCTGGAACAAAGAAATCCCTGCCACGAAATCCTTCAACAGCAAGGGCGTCAATATGCGGAGTCTGGACTCCTTTTGGGCCGTAACAGCTGATGTCACCGTAGCCAAGATCGTCGGCGAAAATTACTACCAGATTTGGCTTCTCCTCCGCTGGACGAAGTGCCCTGGTTTGTGATGGATCGGGTGCCGCAGTTACAGTTGCCATTGAAAGTGGTTTTGGGTTCTCGGCGAAAGCGGCGGGCCGGCTGTTGTCGGCGATATCTTTGGCGAACGCTTTCATGTGTCTATCGAGTCTTTGCACGACTTCTGGATTGGATTGGATGACATTTTGCTTCTCGCCGATGTCGGTCTCCAGATCGTAGAGCTGTGTAGGTCTTCCGCCATCAGTGTGCAACTTCCACTTTCCAGACCGCACCGCACTAAGTGAATTGCTCTTGTGATAGAAGAAGGCATCATGCGGTGTGCCAGCTTTACTGATGAGCGTAGGCCAGATGTCTTTTCCATCGATCACGCGATCTTTCGGGATCGCTGCGCCAGCCAGCTTTGCGAAAGTAGGAAGTAGATCCATGGCGGTCAAGAGTTCGTCGTTTGACGTGCCCGGTGGAATCTTTCCTGGCCAGCGGATAACGGTCGGCTCACGCATACCTCCCTCGAACGTGGATCCCTTTTTCCCTTTCAATGGCGTTGCCTTTCCGACCTTCGGGCCATTGTCAGAAGTAAAGACAACGAGCGTGTTGTGATCGATACCCTGCGTTTTGACGGCGTCGAGAATTTGGCCAACCGACCAGTCGATTTCGCTGATCGCAGAAGAATAGAGATTGTCCCGAGTCGCGTAGTCGATTGTCTGGTTGTTTTTCTCCAAAACGAGTTTCGTTTTTAGTGCATCCGGGATGTGTTTTCTGAACGGAGGTGACACCGAGATTGGTCGATGAGGAGTCGGATGCGGAACATACAGAAAAAACGGGGCATCCCTGTTCTCATTGATGAAGCGAACCGCTCGCTCGGTAACCCGTCTTGTAAGATAGTCAGCATCCGGATCCTGTTCGATCACCGTCTCACCTTCGAGCAACGGAAGGGGCGGGAAGCGATGCTTTTTATTGCCATGAAACGGATGGATGTCATGGCTGTAGGGAAGCCCGAAAAACTCATCAAACCCCTGTTTCAATGGCAAAAATTCCGGCTGATCGCCCAGGTGCCACTTGCCGAATATGCCGGTTCGATATCCTGCCGATTTCAGCACTTCGGCAATCGTAACTTCAGACGGGTTAAGACCCTTGGGATCTCCGGCCAGCAGGACTCTTTCTGCCATTCCCACTCGTTTGGGATAACTTCCCGTCAGCAAGGCTGCGCGCGATGGCGTGCAAACGGAGGCGGCCATGTAGAAGCTCGTGAGACGCGAACCTTCAGCCGCCATTTGGTCGATGCGAGGCGTGCTGACGTGTTTGCCACCAAAGCAACTCAGGTCTGCGTAACCCTGATCGTCTGTATAGATGACGACAAAGTTCGGCCGTCGTTTTGATTTGTCTGCTGAAGAAACATCTGACTTTGGATTTAGATTTGGATTTGGCGCCGGATGTTCAGTCAGAACTTCGCCATCAAACTGAAAATTGTCTGCGGTGACATGTCCCCAACCTCCCGTCGCCTTGTCGACTATCCTGATGAACATTTTCTTGCCAGCGTACGGAGTCAGATCCCATTCCGCCCGCTGCATAATCTGATCGCCGATGCCTCGAGCGTACTGCACTTCCCTGCCGTTGGCCGTGCACAATGCGACGTAGGTGGATTTCCCGCCACCACCGCCGACTCGGAAAGACATCTTGCCCGCCCTGGGAATGAAAAACGGCGACACGATCACGCCTGTTTGAGCGTCCATCCCTTTTTCTGCACTGGCCGAAGATTCAAGCGTCGTCAGGTAGTACGTTCCCTGGTTGTTGTACGGTCGCCCGTTGCGGAAGAACTCAGGTCGGCTTCCGATGATGTGCCCGAACTTACCTTCGACGACCTTCCATGGTTCCAGCTTGCCCGATTCGAAGTCAAACGACGCACTGCGAGTGCCTGGTGTGGCGGGAACTTTCTTTGCTGGATTGCTGCGAGGCTTGCCTTTTCCGGCGGGACGTTTTGGAGCAACCGGCTTGTATTCAGCCAGCAGCGCACTAAGTTCCTTCACCACTTCCGGGTGGTCTCGGTAGACGTTTTTCGTTTCGTTGACATCGGTCTCCATGTCATAAAGCTGAGCCTGCGGTGCGGATTTCCTGAACTTGCCGTCTTCGAAATCGCTATTCACCGAACCGACAAAGCTGGCGGCTGCAGGTCCCGCGAAGGTGTGACTGCCAGGCCGCCTGGCTCCGAAGCCACCGCTCCCACGCGACGGGATGTACTTCCACTTTCCTTTGCGGACAGACAAGTGCGTACCTTTGTGCGGGGCGAGAATCAGGTGGTCGCGGATTGGCTGTTTCGGTTTGCCCGTGAATGCAGTCAGCATGTTGGCGCTGTCGATCTGTTCTTTTTGGTCAAGTTCCTGACCGGTCAACGCGGCGAAGGTTGCCAGCATGTCGACGTTGCCGATCAACTGATTCGACGTCGATCCGGCCTCCACTTTGCCTGGCCAGCGGACGATCATTGGCACACGATGCCCGCCTTCCCAAACACCAAACTTGAAACCCAGCAGATCGCCGTTCTGCCGATGTCCATTTTCGAAGGCCACCTGTCCGCCGAGGTTGAACATGCCGCCGTTGTCGCTGGTAAAAATGATCAGCGTGTTGTCGGCCACGCCATTCTTTTCCAGACATGACAGGATTTCGCCTACGATCCAGTCGAGTTCATGAATGAAGTCGCCGTAGACTCCACACTGGCTGGTTCCCTGAAACCGCTTCGCCGGAGTAAACGGGTGGTGAATGTTGGTCGTCGCCATGTACATGAAGAACGGCTTGTCCTTCCGCTGATTGATCCATTCAACGCTCTTCTTCGCCAACGTCGTGCCGACTTCGTAGTCGTTGAACAGCTCGTGCGCCTTCTTCGCTCCACCAAACTGGTTGGGACTGCGCTGCGCGGCTTCCGGTGGAATAGGAGTAATCGGAGTTGCCTTGTTTCGTTTCTCTTTGCCAAGATAAACCAGCGGATCGTCTGGATCGCTTGCAACCACCCGATCATTCTCAACATAAACATACGGTGGAGCGCTGTTGACGACGGGCATTCCGAAGTAGTAATCAAATCCCAGATCCTGCGGTCCGGGACGCAGCGGTTCCTGCCAGGTGTTCTGGCCTTCTCCAAACCCCAGATGCCACTTCCCAAACGCCGCGGTGTTGTAACCACTCATCTTGAACACGTCTGCGATGGTTGTTTTCTCTGTATCAACCAACAGAGGCAAGGTAATGGCAGCTGGCCCCCAGATGCCCCTGCCGTCGTTTCCTCGAAGCGGATACTGCCCGGTCAGCAATGCATAACGCGATGGCGTGCAAACGGCAGATACCGAATGCGCGTCCGTAAACCTCCGACCTTCTTTAGCAAGCCTATCGATATTCGGAGTCTGCACTTTCGTGGCGCCGTAGCAACCAAGATCGCCGTATCCGAGATCGTCTGCGAAAATCAGAACGACATTGGGCGAATCTTCAGCAACAATGCTGGGTGACGTTGCAGCAAAGAGCAACAAAAGAAATGCTCGAAGAACGGGAATCGTGTCGGTCATTATTTTCGATCTCGTTACTGCCAGTGATCAGGATTGGCGAATCAACATCGCGTGTCGCTGTTGATGCCTTGATTCAGAATACCATAGGGAGTATTGGGCACTGCCAGTCGGCGGGCCTTCGTTCTGCGAATCCTATGACAATGCCTCTTGTTCAGAGTGTCCCGAAACAAGGTTATTGACAACAAAAACAAGTCTGAATCAGGTCACAAAAAGGCCAAAAAGGATCTGGCAGAAGATTTAGACAGCGATGGTGCCGCTGAGGCAGCCGCAGATGCGGGGCACCAAAATCGAGAAATCGGCAAAGCAAAGCTCGAGTCCGGTCCGCGACGAAGAAGAGAACTTAAGCCGAAAGATGAATAGTCCAGCACAAGCGACCCGTTTGAATTGAGTGCTGGCCCTCCCGAGATTCCTGGAAGAACTTCGCGCACTGAGTGTTGTGAACACAACCCATTCGTGAGCTCAAAAAAGATTTCGGGTGAAGATGTCAGCATATTAGAAACAGCCGGAGACTTCTGCCGCCGGTTAGAAAGCAAAGCCGATATCGACTCGTTGCATGCGGCGACTAATGATGCTCGACGACGAATGCATGGAAAGCTGCTTCGGAACGATCAAGAACGAAGTCGAAATGACCGATTACGAAAGTACGTCCGAGGCAAGAAAAGAGATGTCGAAATACACCCGCTAATACGTTCACGAACGCAGACACTCCAGCCTCGATTACAGGTCACCAGCTCAGTTTGAACAGATCAACAATCTCTCAGAATAAGAGAATCAGGTGTCCCCGAAACCTGTATCACCTCAGCAAACGACCTCAACCAGCGCGAGTCATCGGCATCTTCTTGTGGCGATTAAAAACTAAAACGCCCGATGACAAACGCCTCTTAAAGCAACTTCTGGAAAACCGCAACAGACTACTGACTTAATTATACCCAGTCGCTGCCCCTCGCACGCGTGCAAGAGGGCGAAGTCGGCGCGAACGGTTCCTGAACACATCAAAATTACCACGGCGATACAATCTCCGAAGTCACGAAGACGACTGTTCGCTTGATTCTAAATACCTTTTTGCGCACGTTGCATGCCTTCTCACGAACTCAGGGGGGATCGCGTTTCCGATTTGGATTGCTATCGCAACCTTGCCATGTGACTCGACAAACTTGTAGCTCTTCGGGAACGATTGCAACATTGCGGCTTCACGCATTGTGATTGCGCGGTTCTCTTCCGGGTGCAGGAATCGCCCTTTCGACGGATTGAAGCATCCTGTCGTCAGCGTCGGTGCCAACGCTCCCCAACTCATTCGCCCATATACGTCCTTGAACCCATCGCATTTTTTGTGGCATTCGAGTTCGTACTCCTCTGGTAGATCGCGACGGCTGCCACCGTCTTTGGGCACCGCAGCGATCAATTCTCTGATGCGGGCGGATCTATTCTCTGCTATGTCGTGGATTTTGTCACCACTTACGCCGGCTGGTGGGAGACTACCGATGGCATCTTCTACTGTCCGGCGGACACGTGCTGGTTTCGCAAACGGAATGGGCCCGTTTTTGCCAGCGAGTAGCACCAACCGACGTCGGCGTTGCGGAACGGCATAGTCGGAGACGTCCAAAACATCGAAGTCAACGGAGTATCCTTGTGACTCCAGAGCTTTGCAGAATTTTGTGAGACGCCCATCATCGGCCAGGCCCGGGACATTCTCCAGCATGACCGTCTTCGGGCTAAGTTCGTTCACGAGCCGGAGGAATTCGAAAATTAGGTCGTTGCGTTCATCAGTGACCTGGTACCCGCCATTTAGCGTAGTCACACGCGAGAAGCCTTGGCATGGGGGACATCCCGCAAGCATATCGAGTTCGCCAGCCTTTAGTTTAAGTTGCGTTTTGACCTGCTTGGGTCGGAGGCTCGCTACATCCTGTTGCCACAGGTGGACTTCCGGGTGATTGAGCGCGAAAACCTCCGCAGCGTTTGGGTCAATCTCAACGGCCCCCACGACGTCGAAGCCAGCCTTCTTCAAACCAGTCGTCAGACCGCCGCAACCTGAGAAAACATCAATTGCCGTCATGGTCATGCCTCGCCCTCCACGTAGCCCAATTTGGCGGCATCCTCTTTGGTGCAATCGACGAAGTTCACACCAATTCGTGACTGATGAGCTCCCGCTTCGTTTAAGAGCCTATTGGCGTTTGATTCTCGCAACTGGTCTACGAGCTCGGCGGTGCCGCTTCGGATCTCGATCGCGTCTGCCTTTAGGTTCGATTGCCAAATATCGACAACCTGCTTCCCATTTTCCTCTCTCACTTGGCTGTCACGAGAAACATAGACTTCAAGAAGATCGGGCAGATCGGTTTCTGCATTTCGTGTATCGAAATACAGTCGAGTGTCTTGATGCTTGAGGAATACGTACCGGCTCCGGGTCGCGTGCCTGACGGTCTCCACCTGTTCTTCAGGCTTGAGAAGAGGCCGCAACCTAAGCATCGTTAGCTTAAGAAAGCGATTGTCTTTGGCCTGCCCCGGGACAGTATCGCACGCGGGTTCCACACAAAGCCACCAGTCCTTCGCCTTCGTGATCTTATCTCCGACCTGAATGTCTAAAGTTGACCTGAGAATCGTCCCTGTTGTGACGTGTTGGGGAAAGTCCTCCGATGACATGAATCGATTAAGTTCATGCATCAGTGCCATCAAATCAAAGTCGTCGGGTGGCTTTGAGATTCCGTTCGCTGTACAGAGCTCAGAAACCCGCTTTGCCGGTTCTTCATCAAATGTAATCGCTTCGAGACAACGGCCGGAGAACTCAGAAAGCGAAGTGTCTTCCAAGACTCCATTTTGAAGGACGCCAACAATTCGCCGAATCAAATCGGACGTTGGTCTCGTTGTTGTGCATCCACCCTCATTGCAAGCAGCGTCGTTAATCAATTTGGACTGCTGTACTGCATGGTGTAACCAGCCCACTTGGGTGAGACGATCAGATTCGATCAGTGTCTTAAAAGGAAATCCGGAGCGGGTCGAACAGTTCTGAATTTCGGATAGCAGTGATCTAACGACGCCGGGATTCCAATCGACAATTGCCTTGTCGAGAATCTTGATCAACTTACCGTCTTCCGGACCGACTTTCTTGCTGGCAAGAACAACGAATGCCGAGCCGCAAACGAACCATGGATTGTCAGCGTCGAAATTCTCAGCTTCAATAACCAACGACACGTCGTCCTTGAAGACGGCGCCTGCCTTCTGTAGTTCCACTGAACCGTATTTCGCAATGAAGTCGTCCACCTGACCGCCGGCGTTGAGTTCTTTGAGCTTAGCTCCCAACCGCCCCCGAAACTTGCCAAGTTCTGGGCCAACTTGGCAGTCAGGAAGAAGGAATCGCTCTACGCATTTCTCTGTCGGTGGCTCCAGATTGGTCTCTTTCAAGTCCGCCCAACTGAGGTCATCTACGGCGGGTGCGCCTCGGAGTGAACCAGCCAGCATCCGCACGACTTGGCCAAACTGGTTCGCTCCTGTGTACACGAGGACTAAATTGAAGTGATCTGACGCTGCCACGTTTTGCAGTATCTTGATTGCCTCAGTGGAATCATTGGGGTTTGTAGCATCCAAGTGGAGATCCAACACCAACAGGTCGCTCTTTCTGATGGGGTTGGTCAGCTTCTCTGTCGCTAACTCGACATCGTTCTCGATGTCACACAATACGCCCATCTTGTTGAAGCTTTGATAAAGCCTCTTGCCAATATCAGCATCCGCGGACTGGAAGTCGTCGGAGCCAACTTGATCGTACTTCGGGAATCCCTCGTCGACTAAAAGAACACTCCGGATCGCATTGATCCGAAATGCCTCTACTTCCAAGTCTGCGATTTTAGCTGCGCTAACCATTAAGTCCTCTGAATTCAAGGATGAAGTTGGCTCCCGGGAGAACCACCGGATCATCTTCCGTGGCATAGCGAATAGAGTGACGCGCAACTGCCAAATTCGCTCGACAAAGGTAAAGCCCAATTCCTCGCCCCTGAGGTCGTTTGGTGAAAAACATCTGGAACAAACTTTCGACGTCTTCTTTATCTACACCTGGCCCGGAGTCGCCAACTATCGCCACGGCATCACGGAAATCGAATTGAATTTGGCGCTTTCTCTTGGTGAATTTCAACCAGTGCAACGAGTTGTTAACTAGATTAATGAACACTGGGAAGATCCGAGACGGAACATCGTCGAAAGCGATAGCCTCGAATCGTTTTGTGACGACAAAGCTCACCCCCCTAGATTCAAACTTGCGCCCAAAGAAGCTCGCAGTATATTCCCCAATCTCCTTACCCGTGATCCGTCTACGGCTTCGGTAGGTCGCTACACTCATAGGTGCGAGAAATCGAAATCGATCCACGAGAGCGGAAAATGCGACGAAGGCTCGCTTGTAGGGTGAAGTTCGACGTACAGATTCTGGGAGCCGCTTTAAGTTGTATTCAGTTTCGCTCGACAAAGATTCCAACTCGTGGCTGATCAGCTCAACTGCGATTCCACTTTGCGCGAGCAAATTGAGCTGTTGAATCTTTTCATTGGCTGACATCTCGCCTTCGTCAGAAACAGTGAGGGCGCTATTGATGTCAATTCCCTGCAACATCAGATCGATCGCTTTCGTGGCACTCTGGCAGTCATCAAGCAAACGAGACTGCAGACGCTCAACTTCCCGATGAATGTCACTCATCGCCGAGGCAACAGATCCTCCACTCGACACGTTGTCGACGAACTCAACGGTTGCAACGTCGAGTTCCTCGACGCCCTGACGCAGTTGAGCAGTCCACAGCTCTTGCAGGTCAGTGAGACGGGACGCAATCTGCTTTGAATGGTCCCGTGCTCGCTTTTGAAAGCCGGAAAGCTGTTTGTCGCGAAACTTCGCGATGATAGCTTCTGGTTCGGACTCTTTCAGGGAGGACAATCGATCTGACAACTTTGCCTGTAGATCATGGCCGAGTTGTTGCAGGTGCTCAACTCTGTCGCGAACTTCTCGATATTCGTCTTCCTTATCTTCCAGCCCCTTCGGCAGTGGCGCAATCTCCAGTGCTTCAATTTCGGGTAACAGTTCTTCGACATTCTCCAAGACAGTTACGACCGCAACGCTGTCCTTGCTACGAAGCGCTTTAGTAATTGGCTCATCCAGCTCATCAAACGCTGTTTCCAGTTTCTGCATGTCTTTTCGCGTCCCGCGTAGCTGTGTGAGGAAGGCCTTCCTCCTAACTCTACGCGCTGCTGTACCCGCCTTTCTTCCTTTTTCGTTGCGTGCCTTAATGCGATCGAGTTCGCTTGTACGCATTGGAGAAGCGGTTCCGAAGTAGCGCCGAGCCGTCTCCATCAAGACTGCAATGACAAGCTTCTTTAGCAACCGCTTCGCTTGGTTTTCGACTAGGCCCTCACGGCCTGCCTTGTCTTTAAGACTTGGGTTGCCGGTGCGTGATAAATAC
>CAYZYB010000014.1:0-17767 GCA_964481505.1 uncultured Planctomycetaceae bacterium
GAATTATCATTGGGCTTGATTCGCGAACACGTTTCGAAAACGTGGCAGCGTTTGCAGGCACACTTGCGTTCTTTGCCGGAGCCTATTTTGCCGTCCGTCTGGGAGCATCGTTTTGGTGGATCGTTGGATTTACTGTCGCCATTGGAACGGGCTACGGTGCCACGCGATCTCCCGCAGAATTTATGGCCAAGCGGCCGAAGCGAGTCATCAGACACGATCGGCGGTAAGTCGCACGGAAGCTACCAAACACGCGTCAGATCAACGCGCACATTCGGTCCGCCGGCGAATACGATCTCCTTTGCGCACGCTTGTGGTTCCTGGAAAGCGCCATCCACAAGCGTGTACTTCTGAATCACCTTTTCATCCGGATCAACGATCCAATATTCAGGAACACCGTTGTCTTCGTACAGATGTTTTTTCAGCCCAAGATCATTCTTTGAAGTCGACCGTGACAGGATTTCGACCATCAAGTCAGGCACCCCCTTGATCTTTGTGCGGGTGATAATGGGATTGTTTTCAAGCACCACCACAATGTCCGGCTGAACAACATCCCGTTCACTAAACTGCACATCAATCGGAGCATTGATGACCTGGCCATGCCCCGAAAGTTCCAGTGCTGAATACAACTGAAACTGAATATGGCGCGATAATGCCTGATGGTACGGAATGGGTGCCGGATTCATGTAGTGTGCCCCGTAAATAATCTCATGACGATTTCCGTCATCAGGAAACTGCACGTAGTGTTCATACGTGAGACTACCGGTCGGCGGTGATTCGGTTTCACGGGAGATGGACATGAATATGTTCCAGGCGGATGACTGAGCCTATTCCGTTAGCGACAACAATTGACCTACGGAAATGATATCCAAGATCATTCAAAAAGTTGACAACTTTCTGTGACGATTAATCGTCAGCGGACGCTTCAACAACCGTACGTTCGAAAAAAGCAGCAAACGGCTGGTAGTTGTGATACGGAACAGCCTTGTCTCTCCAGTGCTGTACCCGCCGATCATAGACAGCTCGCATTTTTATCAGGCCGTCCTTATCGGAATCGCGATCAGCAACGTTGACGTTTTCCAGCGGGTCAACGGATAGGTGATACAGCTCTTCCGTGGGTTCGAATTCGCCTTCCGCATACGGCCAGTAAACGTACTTCCATTCCTGTGTCACAACAGCCAGACTGTGAACTTTGTCCGGTCCCCAGACGTTGATCAGTGGCAGCGAGTCGTGTGAGGCTGCCTGCGGGTCGTCGTAGAGTGGTAGCAGACTCTTGCCATCGACATTCTCCTGCACTTGCAACCCGGCCAATTCCAGAATGGTTGGGTTAAAGTCGACGTTTCCAGTGAGAGCACTGCAACGCAGCTTTTTTCCGCTGTTAGCGTGTCGCGGATCGAAGACAATTAACGGCACTCGAGTCGATTCTTCGTACGGCAGCACTTTGCTGCCATAACCGTGCGAGCCGTTCATGAAACCGTTGTCAGATGTGTAAATGAACACCGTGTTGTCAGCCACGCTGGCTTCTGCAACGGCTTCGCGAATCATACCGACGGCATAGTCCACAGCGTAAATCTGTTGAAAGTACTTCGCGATGACTTCGTCGTACTTGTCACCGTAATTCCAGCTATGGAAGCGTTCGTACTGACGCCCCTGTCGGCTTTGGAGACTGAAGTGTTCACCAAATTCGCGACCGTAGTTGCCAGGTTTCGAAAACGTCATCTCGCGAAAGATATCGTCAAACATGGGATCCGGCTGCACGGGATGATGTGGAGCTTTGAAGCTGATCGAAAGGCAAAATGGTTGTTCGGTCTTCGCAGACTCGACAACGAAGTCTCGACCAAACGCCCCGTAAGATCGCGAAGAATGTGGATAGTCCTTCGCATACTGTTTCATCGATTTGTTCTGTTTTGTGTTGTACGACGTTTGGCCGGGGCCACCGCCCCATACATCGAAATCGCTTTCAGGTAAGACTCCCTTTTTTCCGGGAATGTTGGTCACTTCGAAACCGAACTTGCCCGCAAAAGCCGTGCGATAGCCCGCCTCTCGCAGTAACATGGGATACGTCTTTTGCCAATGCACACGAAGAAGCGCACCGTGGTCGAAATTGCAGCCGGATTTGTATTCGAACATCCCGGTCATCACATTCACACGACTGGCCATGCAGATGGCAGTCGTGTCGTAGTGGTTGTCGAAGACAATGCCGTCGTCGGCAAGCTTGTCAAGATTGGGAGTTTTCGCTCCGGGCGTGCCGTAGCAGCCCATCGAATATGTAGATTGATCGTCCGACATCAGAAAAATGATGTTTGGGCGATCGGCTGAATCTGCAGACAGGATGCAGGGAACCAGTCCAAGGAATACGCAAAAGTGGAGGACAAATGTTCGCATAGTTCGGTTCATTTTCTGAGGAGCACTGTTCAGCAGGTTTGATTCGTAAATCGAATTTCCTTTACCTTTTGGAGGCATTGTCTGCTTTGAGCATTCGAAAGCAAACGGTCACTATCTTTACGATGAATTACAGAGGCCTGGTTTTGGTTGTCGTACGACATGTTGAATCGACACAGCAAAGAGTTATTTACAACGTCTGTTTTCGCAAAGCCCGAGAATTAAAAGACAAATTCCCAACGGACGTTGATCTTAGTATAAGATAGCTTACAGCAATATTTCGCGATCCATTGCCTGGATTTTGAGCCTGCATAATGCACGATCAAATTCTATTTGCAGCGCGCCCACCATCGATTCAGTGGGAGCCATTACCTCTTGCTCGCTTTCCGGGAATGAACGTGTGGGCGTGGTTCCGGCCCGGGAATCTGCCGAGTGGAATTACCATTCGGATCCCGCCGGAATTCGCAGCGGCATACGCAGCCGGATTTCCGTTTACTTTGGCAGATCTCGTCACTGCAGCGGGTGCGGACGTTCATCAATTTCATTCCATTTCACTGTTTGGCGGTCCGTGGCAACCGTCTGCTACGTTCTTTCCGTTCCTTAACCATCCGATTCCCTCTGCGCCCCCCGGAGCATCGTCGGAAATTTGTATTGCGTTGACAGACACCCCGATAGCAACTCCAGCTCCGGTCGTGAACACTGGTTCTCAGCCACCGCTGGTCGGCGCGGGGGTTGGGACAGACGCGTCGATGTATGATCGGATTGAAGCGTTGTGGAAAGCCTGCGTGCAGATGGAACGACAGATGTCCGCGCTTCGATCCAAGCTGGCGTCTATGCTGCAATCACTCGGAAAACTGGATCGAGACCTGGCACCTCAGGAACGAGTGGCCGCCGAACGGGACGACCGCGATGCGTGGGACGAATCACGGCGATGGCTGCGCGACATGAGTGCAAAATGCCATCGAGAGCTAAAAGCCTTCGACATCGGCATGACCAGCGGCGCTGGAAAACGCAACGCGCTTGAGCATCTCTACCAAACAGTGATAGAACCACGTGTTCCACAAAACGATCTGGAGTCCATTCACCGCAACTTCGAAATGCATCGCAAGGAGGTCGTGAATCTTCAGCGAGCGATGACGACGGCACTGCAGGCCGCGTCGACAAATGGCACGCAGCGTGCCCATCGCGTTTTGGCTGCTATTGGCAAGAAAATGCTGGCACGACGAGCAAAAATGCGCGAAGCCATCGGTGGAACAAATATGGACAAAAGCGTCCGTAAAAAGCGATAGGAGTGGTTCGGAACTGAGCTGCAGGCTATGTTTTGGGAACACTCACCGTCTGCTTGGATTCGCTCACGTTTTACGCACTGTGCATCAAGAAAATGACACAATTTCTGGTTGCCGCTATCGCACTTTCAATGGGCCTGCCTGACGCGGGTTCTTTTAAGCCGATTGCGTGGAAACCCCAATTCACAGACCCATCAGAGCTTCGAATTACTGAGTCAACCGTCGCAATTTTGACTCACAGCTCCCGCGCCTTTGACCCGTTGGGGGCAACAGAGCAGGGCGTGCGGCAGACGGTCGCAATAATGAAAGCGGCGGAGTTGCCCGTTCTGTACCTTCACGACAAGAATAACTTTGGTAATCCCGCCTGGATGTACCTGTACGACGACTGGAAGCCAACGGCCTTTGTCGCTTCCGATGTCGGGCATATCGACGTTAACCTGTCGCAAGTGGAACACGTAGTCTGTCTCGGTGGATACTTTGGGCAGTGTGAGAACGCGACCGTGCGAGACGTACTTCGCGAATGGCATCAGGATGGCATTTGCCATGACATGAGAATCACACAGATTACGAATGGTGTCTTCACGGTTGGGCAGCACGTGAGGTATGACGACCCATCTGGAAAGCAGATCCATGAATTCTACAGAGACGAATTACTAGCGAACAATCCGCGAGCCTCGATGTCTGTGGACCAGGTACTTTCGCGCATTTGTGCCCCGAATGACATCACGGAATACTTGAAACGACAACTCCCCGGCGTTCCGCAAGATGTGAACGTTGTCATGGATGTCTTTGGGGAAATGACAACACTGCAAATCGTGTCCGACGACTCACCAACATTAACGTTCGCCTACCGGAAGTCCGACCAATTCCTCAACTATGAATCGCCCGTGATCGACTTTGACGAACCCGCGAAGTCGTGGCGGCCATGGGCTGTTCCGTTGCCGACATTTGAATCGTACCCAGTTGTTTCGCAGCCGCTGCCGTTGTATTCGGAGCCCATAATTTCGCAGCCGGTTTACTCATCAACGGAAACAATCATTTCCGATGGAGGATCTATGCCGGGAGTTCCAATTTATGGCGCTCCGTTATCCGGCGGTTCGATCATCAGTGCCCCGTTTGCCCCAACAGTCCTTCCACCGACAACGTCGCCGCTCTACCTGGACTCAGGGCAAACACTAAGCAACCAGTGGTTTCCGATCGAGAGCTTTCCTGCATCGCCGAGTTACATAATTCCGTAGCTGAGCTTCGGCCGAAGCAGACGACAGACCAATTTCGCAGACGAAAATCTGGTCTCTGTTTGTATGCAGTCAAACTGTTACCGACGCAGTCGCCAGGCCTCCCGATGAAGTCCTTAGTTGATATCGAGAAGCTCGACGACAAAGTGCAGGGTCGCGTACGGTGGCACAGACGGAGGTGATCCCTGAGCGCCGTAACCTAACCGTGACGGCAGCCAGAGTTCGATCATTCCCCCCTGACCGACAAGCTGCATACCTTCTGTCCAGCCAGCAACGACTCCATTGAGCGGAAACGAAATTGGTTCGCCACGATCGTACGAACTGTCGAAGACGCGTCCATTGTCCAGCCACCCTCGATAATGCACTGTAACTTTGTTTAAAGCCGTCGGTTTCTGGCCATTGGATTTTCTCAGGATGCGATAGCGCAATCCCGAGGGTGTCATTTTGAAATCACGATCCGCACCTTCGTCAGTCTTCCCGGTATCGTATTGAAGTTCTTTCGAATCAAAAAACGTCTTCGATTTTGCTTCCGAGGCGGACACCAACGAAATATCGTCGCCAGCCGTCTCCTGAGAAGTCTCAACAGGATCTACCGATGCGTATTCATTCCGCTTCATCGGATTGCTGCAGCCGACGAAGAAAACCAACACTCCCGCAACAACAACGTTCGCAATTCGAAATCGATTCATCGTTCTTCCTGAACTCATTGAATGCCGCAGATCCCACCGGCTACGGTTGATTGATAATGAAGACGGCACATTCCCGAAGTCACTGCATTTCCGCATCTACCAACACCCAAATGATAGTTCGAACGGATTTTTATCGCTACGGGAATCATATGTGTCGGTAATATCCCTAAATTCGCTGAGCCAATAACTTCAGAATTCGTGGATCTCAGCAGTCGATTTGAGCAGTCACTCTAAGGGGCAGAATCAGATTATTCCGTTTCCGGCACCGGAGGCTCTGCTTCGGAAAGGGCGGTGATGAGTTCATCCATAACAGCTGTGCCGTCTTCTTCGTTGGATTCAAGTGGCCAGTAGGCATCGTGCTGATCGACGACTCGCAGGTGGCCCTGATGAACGTAGCTCAAAATCTTGATCAGCTTTACGTCGCGGTAGCGTAGCACCGCGTACCCGTCTTCTAAGTGTATGTTTTCAATTTTCCAGCTTAACGCGCGCAGATTCAATTCTCTAAGACGGATCATGCGTTGCGCAGGCGTTGGGACAGGACCGAACCTGTCGCGGAGCTCTTCTTCCAGTTCTTCGAGTTTTGCAAGCGAATTTGCCTGAGACAATCGACGATAGACTTCGATTTTCAGCTTCTGTTCCGGGACGTATCGATCGGGCAGAAACGCTGACACGGGGAGCTCGATCTTCACATGACTTTGATAACGCAGCGGCTGTTTCTTCAATGTACGAACCGCGTTTTCGAGCAACTGGCAATAGAGTTCGTAACCGACAGCCGCAATGTTGCCGCTTTGCTCCGTTCCAAGAATATTGCCCGCCCCTCGAATTTCCAGGTCTCGCATGGCGATTCTAAAACCAGCACCGAGTTCGCTGTATTCCTCAATCGCTTTCAATCTGCGAGTGGCTTTGGTGGTGACCACGCGACCCTCTTCAAGCATAAGATAGCAGTACGCTCGATGGCGGTCTCGACCAACACGTCCACGCAACTGGTGCAAATCTGCCAGACCGTAAATATCGGCCTGATGGATGATCATCGTGTTGGCGTTAGGGATATCCAGGCCGCTTTCAATGATCGTTGTAGCGAGCAGGATGTCAGCCTTGCCGGTCACGAAATCAAGCATTGCCACTTCGAGTTCGTCAGCCGACATTTGCCCGTGCGCGATGGTCAGCGTCGCTTCGGGGACAATCTGACGAATTCGAGTAGCAATCAACTGAATGTCGTGAACACGATTGTGAACGAAGTAGACCTGTCCTCCACGGTTCAATTCACGGATGATCGAACTTCGTACCAACGACTCATCAAAACGACCAACTCGCGTTTCAATGGGCATTCGATCGCGAGGCGGTGTTGTCAGGCTGCTAATGTCGCGGATTCCCAGCAGAGACATGTGCAGCGTTCGAGGTATCGGCGTCGCTGTCAACGTCAGGATGTCGACTTCGAGCCGAAGGTGCTTCAGGCGATCTTTGACTTTCACACCGAACTTTTGTTCTTCATCAATGATCAGCAGGCCGAGATTCTGGAACCTCACATCTTTAGAGACCAAGCGATGAGTTCCGATCACGATATCAATTTCGCCATTACTCAGCTTCTCGATAATCTTCTTCTGCTCAGCAGCTGTGCGAAAACGTGACAGCATCTCGACAGTGACCGGAAACTCCGCCATCCGTTCGCAGAACGTACGATAATGTTGTTCTGCAAGAACGGTCGTCGGCACAAGCACGGCAACCTGACGTCCATTGTCGACCGCCTTAAAGACAGCTCGCATGGCGACTTCTGTTTTGCCGAAACCCACATCGCCACAAATCAGTCGGTCCATCGGACGTTCGCGTTCCATGTCTTCCTTGAAGTCGACAATCGCAGAAACCTGATCGACTGTTGCTGTGTACGGAAAGGCTTGCTCAAATTCCTCCTGTAGTTGCGAATCGGCCTGCGACTGAAGCCCCGGCTTCGAATTTCTTTCGGCCTGCAGCGTCAGCATATCAGCAGCCATATCGGTGACCGCGTCGGCAACTTTGCCTTTTTTCTTCTCCCACGAAGTTCCGCCAAACTTCGAAAGTTCAGGCATCGATTTCGCGGGACCGATGTACTTTTGAACCAGATGAATCAGCGCTGCCGGAACATAAACGATCAACTGATCGCGAAACTCCAACAGCAGGTGTTCTTCTTTTTCGCCTTCTTTGTCCATCAGGGCCATGCCTCGATACTTGGCAATGCCTTGAGTCACATGAACAACCAGGTCTCCATCTTTGAGATCCAGAAAGTTGTCAATCGCCCGCGTATCGGCAGAACGCCGTCGAGCTTTGACGCGACGCGTCTGTGACCGCGAAAATAACTCGTTGTCACTTACAACAACAAGGCCGCGTTCGATCAGGCGGAAGCCTTTGTCGACACGACCAACGCACAGTGTCACACGGTCTTTTAACTCAAGATCATCGGATGCTTCGGTCTCAGTGATGAGTTCCGTTAATCGCTGTTTCTCACCATCGTTGTGGCATGACAGCAGGACGCGTTCATTGGGCCCCAGAGATTCCGCAAGGTCCGCGAGAACATCTCGGCCTGTACTGCTAAAGCGTTCAACCGATTCAATCTTCAGATGGCACGAAGTTTCGTAGCTGTCAGCTCCCAGAGCATCAATGGTCACCGATGGGAAGTCGGTCAGTCGCGCAAGAGTTGCATCTACACTGAACATGCCGATCGGGTTGGACAATCGCTGCAGGTACAGTTTTCCTTCACTAACGGCCTGAGCAAGATCACTGAAGACAACGATCGTGTTCTGCGGCAGTGAGTCAAGCAATGACTCGGTGGCCGACGCGATTGCTGAATGTGGTCGCAGGCTGTCACCGGGTTCCGCCTTTTCCGGTGGCTTGACGGGCTTTGTTGCAGTTAAAGCGATCTCATCCAGATCGGCCAGTCGCCGTTGGTTTTCCACATCGAACGTGCGAATCGATTCTACTTCGTCGCCAAACAACTCGATACGAATTGGGTCAGATTCTGTTGGCGGAAAGATGTCCAGAATGCCGCCATGAACACAGAACTCCCCTGGAAGTTCGACGGCGGTCACGCGATCGAATTTTCGTTCGATCAGCCAGTCAAGCAGTGGCTCAAGAGCTAACTCATCGCCGACAGCGATCCGCCGAGTAGCTTCCTGAATATCCGAACGCGCCGGTACTGGTTGCAACAGTGCAGGGAGGCAGGTCACAACGATGCCCGAAGCTGCGGCATCTTCCTGTTCCTGCACATCCGCTGACTCGGTTGTGCTCAGAGAGAAGCTCCACGGATCAGTGGATTCCGTTTTGACTACCACCCCGGTTTTTGCGGCAGCCGCTTTTTCGTTGAGCGTCCGGACGGTTCCGAGGCGAGCGGCAAAAACGGAGTCCGTAACATCATGTTCTTCCGGCAGTGTTTCCCATGCTGGAAAGGCGCGCAGGTCAGTTTGCGAGGCAAGAAAGTCGTTCAACTGATCCGAGAATTCGTCGATGTCTCGAATGCCGGGGACAACGACCAGCAGTTGGTGATTCGGACAGTGTTCCGCAAGAGCGGCAATAGTCAGCGCGCAGGATGATCCCCATGCTCCGTCAATTGCAGCGCTGTTTCCGGTGTGGAGCTCTCTAAGAACCTCAGCAAATCCGGGGGCTTCCGCAATGACCGCAGTTAACTTAGCCAGTGTTTCCGGACAGTCATGCACGTGAGTATTTTAGCGAATTGTCAGCAGCGTACACCCGGTACCGATCATCGTACTCAAACGATCTTCGAATAATGCTGCCATTCATCGCAGACACTGTAATTCCTGGCGTCAGGACGAGTGCGACTTGCACCGCTGAACCGCACAGTGTTGCCCGCCAGTTCGGGTCTCTGCTGAACCCACATTCTATGGACCGTCGACTCCATTCACTTCGATTGTGCCCAGTGGAACACTCTGGAAGGTCGGGAATACGGCATTCGTAAAGTTGCCCGGGAACACTTCCAGAAATTCGTTATTCTCACCGCTGATCGTGTAACTACCGGTGGCAATACCAAAGATCATTGGAATTTCGTTTGGTGGATCATCTGGAATTGCAGTGGTTCCGATGGCTCCGTTGAAGTCATCGAATAACAAAATCTGATTGTTCTGGATAATCAGATTTGATCCCGCACCGATTCGCTCAAAGTCAACTCCGGTACCTTCCTGCTCTTCGAAGAACAGACTGTTGTTGGACAACAGCAAATCTGTGTTTGTACCGAGGTTAAACACCATGCCGGTGCTTGTAAAATCGTCGAACGTGAACGAGTTGTTCAGAATATTCATAACTGAAGCAACTCTTGATTCCACACTCAAGCCCACCGCCAATGGTTGAGCGGTATCGATGATCTCGACATTCTGAACTGTTAACAGCATCTGGTCAGTGAACGACTCTGCATCGATGAATATTCCAGTCGCTCCAAATTCAAGAGCACCCGCCAGGCTATAATCATCGCCATTCAAGTTAATAGCAAGCGGCCCGTTCCAGATAACTGCAAGTCCGTTGGTTGGTGTGGATGCCTGATGGTCAAACTGGTTGGTATCCGTCGTCACGACCAGGTGAGCATCATTCGCACCTGCCTGCTGATCGATAAACACGGTGTCGTCAGAAACGTTCACAAACAGGTTACGAGCCAAATTGACAAGAAACGGATTGTCGAACTCTTCGATGCGTTCCGTCGTGGCATCATTCGGCAATTGATCGTAGTTGACGTAAATTGTTTCGTTCTCCAACGCGCCATTGACTAATGTCACTACGTCACCATTGTTGTCAAACAGCGAATCCTGTACGTCGAGTGATGTCAGGTTAAGGGTTTCAATACCACGAATATCCGAATCAACAAATGTAGCCGACTGGACGAAGAGAAACTGATCGTCTTCGGTACGAATGACGCCAGTGCTGTCTGTGAGATCGTTGATGACACGAATACCGTATTGGTTTTCGTCGAAGTTCATTCCAAGCAGCTCGACCTGACCGGCGTCTTGCAGCAGAATTCCCTCCGCCGCCGCATCCGTAATTGTTCCCCCACTACCGACCGTTACTGCCGCCGAAGCGACATTACTGATCGTGTCGCCAATAATACTGAAATTTTTGTTGACCGTAGGATGCAGAATACCGCGATTGTCGTTGATATCTCGATTTGTGTTTTGCAATCGAATACCGAAGGTTGGGGAATTCGCACTGTTAACTGTTTCCAGCTGTATGTCGATTCCGGAGTCGACAATGTCAATTGCGGGTGCTCCTGTGGATGTAATCGTTCCGAGTCGAGTTTCTATTTCGTGGTTGTCATTTGCCTGCAGCCCTGTTCCTCCTGCCGTGACAATTCCAATTGTTGCAAAACTCACTTTAGCCGTGTTGTCCGGTCCTGGGCCATTGTCAGCAAGAAAGACCCCCGTGTTACCAGTCAGGTCCGAGGCCAGCAGACTCTCAAAGAAGACTAAACCCGTGCTCCCCTGAACATCAACTAATGCGGAAGGAGCCACTGGTGCAGTGACTCGGTCGATGATGATGCCGTTGGTAAAACTCTGTGGCCCGGTCGTTTGGAAAATGCGAATTCCTTCGAGTCCAGGTTCCTGGATCGTAAGCGTTTCGCCGCCAGTCGGGCCTCCAATGACCACTGTCGAATCATCAGAGAAGATGTCAATTCCGCGACCGCCCACGTTGATGATGTCAGTGTCTCCAAGTGCCTCAAAGCGACTGCCAACTGCATTTCCGGTGATTTCGATTCCAGTGCCGCCAGCTCGACCACCAGTCGCACCACTACCATCCAGACGCAGAATTTGTCCGCTGGCAAATTGGACAATGCCAGTAGCTGCGGAATTTGAAACACTGATGAACGGCGCGGCTGATACAGGGTTCGCTATGGTTACATCGCCGATGTGTGAAATTGTGCCCGCATTTTCAAGGACTGCCAGTCCGCTTCCGCCAGCAGTGTCAATCGTCAAATCGCTGAACTGGACACTGCCTCCTGCACCAAGTCGAGTAATGTTCACGGCGTCACCAGCCGATCCCTGAATATTTGTGCTTGTGCGTGTGGTATTTTGGAAGATGTACTGTCCGACGGCGTCCGTAATCGAAATCCCGGTTCCCGTACTGCCAATAATTGACGCATTGTCCACCGTGACATCGCCTGCCATCGGTGTTCCTGGCGTGCCGCCAATAATGATACCGTCGCCACCATTGTCGGTGATCGTCACGCCAGTCAGCACAACTGCCCCACCAGTGGTATTCTGAATCGACACAACAGGTCCGGAATCGTTCTCAAGGTTGGAGAACGCGGGATCCAACCCAACACTTTCGATCGATGACCGATAGCGGATATTCGCAGAACCTCCATCAACAAAAAACGCGCCCTGATCTGCTGACAGTATTTCTGTATCCAGAATTGTTGTATTGCCATCAGGAGAGATAAATTGGATTCCGTTTCCACCAGCTTCACGAATCAAGACATCGTTGATGGTGTGATTGCCGGCGTTCTCGGACAGGATTCCATGCGACGCAGGCGAATCGATAATGAATCCACCGAAGCTCGTGTTATCTCTCATCGTCACTGCAGTTCCGCCCGAATTCAGCAGCATCGGACGCTCCTGGTTACCAGTGAACTTCGGTGATCGGGGCAGAACAAGGTCGCCCACGCCGTCGATGTTAACGATGTTGGCAGTTTCGCGGACACCGGTTGGAAAGGTAATCAGACCTTCGCCAAAGAGTGACTTGCCTTCTTCCAATATGATTTGATTGTCGGGTGCGGAATCAAAGACACTGGCCGCATGAGTCAAAACCACGTCAGCGTCACTGCTCAATCCCTGATTAATCGATTGGAACGGATTGTTAACCGTACCATCGCCCGCGATGACCTGATCCGAATCCACGTGAGCGATAATGAGTGGTCGCATGCCACCGGCACCGTCAGACACCATCGCAACCTGACTTCCCGCCGATACATCAGAAACCGTCGCAGCAATGTTTAGGTTACGTCGAACAGGTTCTGCCATTCTCTGCATGGCAGAACGACTCGTGTGCTCCTGGCTCCTGAAGCCACCAAAATGCACTGTGGCATTAAAGGAAACGTTCGTGTGAAAAACTTCGTCGTCCGTCAGCTTTAAGCCGAGCTCGAGCCAGTTGCCCAGGTCCGCCTGAAGCCGAGTGCTAAATCCGGCAAATGACGGCTGCCCAACCCCTTCGTACCAATAGCCGCCGCCGAAACCTCTCAGGTCCACGCGTTCAGCGAATTTGCCAGGCAGCAAAAAACCAACCTCTGCATCTAAGCCCCGCAGAGCTTCTGCGAAAGTATCAATTCTGTCGAACAGCACGTTGTTGCCATCGAACGCAGCACTGGACTGGTCGATACGAGTTCCTGTTTGAGTTGACGTGTCACCATTTGGCTCGTACCAGTTCGCGCGAGCTTCCCAGGCATGGGCAAGGATCTCGCCACCAAAACTGTACTGTCTAAAATTCGCGCCCGTTATCTGGTCGCGATCGATGTACGCGTATCCACCAATGACTGCATCCCATGAAGTAACATAGTGACGGTAGCCGCCACCAAAACTCCAGGCAATGCCACCTTCGTTTGCAAGGGTTATTCGAGAGTCACCGAACGCGTATCCGTTACCTATGTTGACGTAGGGAGAGAGCTGGAACAGAGAAGCAGAATCATCTCGCCCAACAGTATTGCCAGCTTCATGTCCTAATCTCGCAGTGAAGCCAAGGCCGTCGCGATTGCTGTCGACAAATAAGCCAGCAGCAGACCCGGACGGCGTGTTACCGCCAACAGCGAGGTTTTCCTGAGCAAAAGCCTTGCCTTCAAAAGTAAGCGTCAGCACTGTTGCGAGGAAGAGGGCAAATCGTACGGCGCGCACCGGCCCTCCGTGATGCTCAACAAACGCCATCCATCCGCGCGCCAAAAACGGCGTTACGGGCAGGCGGAGTTCGTGTTGAGGGCAACGAACGTTCGTCATGACGTTCCTCAGAATCAGAATTGCGAAAATCACAGGTCCACACACCCGACAGACTCTTTGCCCGGCGATAGACGCGGCGTTTGTAACTCTGACTGCAACCCGCAGCAACACGTGATTCGCTGTCACGGCACAGGAAAAATTTCAGGGACTGGCCGCCGGAAACAACGATCAGCGGAATCTTCGCGTTGACGCACCGAACGCGGCAAATTCAGCCAAACGCTCCGGAGGAATTCGGCGAAAAACACCGTTCGCAACCAATTGCTAAGCAGAATGCCAGTCGAACCACAGCAATGCAGAGACACCAACAATGTGGAGAACACAGATTGCGATCAGAATCGCTCGAAAAACAGGCTTCACCGTCTTGTGGCGAAACCACTGCTGTCCAACTGCGGCCCCCGGCCAGCCACCCAGAGCTGCCAGTAAATGCAGTGTTTTCTCTGGAATTCGAGTCGTTTCACGTTTGGCCCGCCACTTGTCCCAACCAAAAGCGACAAAAGCGAGTGGACTTAGTATGGTCACTGCCAGAAAATACAGTTCCCACCACAACCCCGCATTAAAACGCTCTGTAAACAAGCTGAAAGCCAGTAATCCAGGGCACACGACCAGCCACAAAATGGCTGGTATCATCTTTAAAGTTCGAATTCGGGGCAGCGACATCAGCCGAAACTCCACCAGCACCAGCTGATTCATCGTCGTGAAGGGACTCGCTCAATAACAACAGGCTTTCCTCAAACGCAACACGCAGCTTGCGTCGCCATATGAAAAGTGTATCGCGTTGGGGCAGGCAATTCTCTAAGAAACATCGCAATCCACTCAGGTCGAACGACTCTTTGAGAACTCAACTGAGTTTCTACAATTACCTGCTTAGATTTGCCAGCGGTCAGCGAATCTGGCCTATCAACGACTCTCAAAACCGCCACATCCAGCCCGGAATTTCCAATGCTCACCCGCCAACGCTGCTTCCTGCCATTGACGCTGATGTTCTGCATCGTCGCCCCCACGAACTTCGCATTCAGTCGTGACGAAGACGGACCGAAGCCAATTTTTTCTCTGGGAAAAAGGCCTTTCGTTGTCCTCACGGTCGCCAGTCTGCAACGACTCAGGGACGAAGCCGAGTTTCTGTTTGAAGAAGCCGAATACCCAGACGCTGTCGGCGCCATCATGGACAGTCTTGATGACAACGTTGGTGGTCTTGAAGGTCTGGATTGGGAAAGGCCCGGTGGCGTCATGATGTTTCTGGACAGCGTGATTCCACCGTCATTCGAATTCGTGGCGTTCATGCCGATTTCCAGCGTCGATGGATTTCAGGCCTTGATGGAATCTCGTCAGGCAATGTTGCGAGAAGAATCCGGCGAAGAAGGGCGGTATGAATTGATCGCTCCACGTGGCAACATCCAGGTTCGGATTCAAAACGAATATGCATTCTTACAAATGCCGATCATGTCACCGGATCCCGCTTTCGAACGCGAGCTTCCGGACCCCGCAGGTTTCGCTGCAGCGTTCGCGCGACAATACGACGTGTCTTTATCACTTGATGTCGAAGCCGTGCCAAAGACAACTCGCGATCTCGTCTTCGGCTTGCTGTCTTCCATGATCTCAACACAACATCAACAGCGCGACGACGAAGAAGACAGTGCATACGCTGTCCGCGATGCATGGCAACAGAGAGACATCGCTGGCCTGAAAATGTTCTTCCAGGATACCCAGCGAATCACCATCGGCGTTGACGTTGATCGAGAACGTCGTGGAGCGGACCTGGACGTTGTGCTCGATGCTCGAGAAGCATCCGATATGCTGGAAGAGATCTTTCTGTCTTCCACAAAGCCAAGCCACTTTACTCCTGTTATCACTGACGACACTCCCGCTTCCGTTTCGTACTCAGCACTACTCGCAGAACGCGACCGAGAAGCAGTCGGCAACGTATTCGAAGCCCTCAAAGGGCGACTTGCGGCGGTAGTAGAAGAAGAAGGAGACCTTGGAACCGTTCCTGATGAAAGCAGCCCGCTCTTCCACGGTCTCGACTCACTGAAAAAGACACTCAAAGAAGGACACGTTGATTTCTTCGCTCAATGCTACCGCGATTCTGATGGCAAACTGGCCGTCGTTGGCGGTTTGCGAGTGGAAGATGGTGATGGAATCGCCGCCGGGCTGCAGGATGTTCTCGTGAGACTACAGGGCAAGGATGACATTGGAGATGTCGAAGTTGGAGCCAACGAGCACGCTGGCGTGAGCTTTCATCGTATCGAATTCAATAAACCGGATGCCAGCGCACTTGAGCTCTTCGGTTCTGGTCCTGGATTGACCTTCGGCTCCGGCACAAGAACGGTCTGGGCCTGTGTCGGCGGTGATAAGTCATTCGACACACTCAAAGGCGTCATGGACACCCTGGAGGCCGCTTACGAAAATCCGGTTGACCGCGAACCACCGGCATCCATGCGATTGGTCGCAAACTTCACGCAATTGAAAAACCTTATCGAGGGCGCTGAGGCTGCAAAGCGAAAAGCACGAGCGGCCGAGAAAGGCGAAGGAGAAGCGTCAGATGTACCCTCAAAGACCGGCGATGCACAACCAGGCACGCCGACCCCCAGTGCAAAAGGCAAAACTCCGGCCGACGGTTTTCGGCCCGACGGAAACGGCCGTAGACGCGGAGGCAGAGGTCGTCGCGGTGCCTGGATTCAGGAGTACTTCTCTTCGCTCCCGGCAACGTTGGAAGAAGGAGAAGATCGCATTCAAATGGATGTTCGACCAACCGACAAAGGAATGCGGGGGCGCCTCCACTTCGACATGGGATTCGTCCGTAACCTCGGACGAGTTTTAGGTCCACGAATGACCGGAGAAAAATAGACCGAGACGATTCGGACGTCATTACTCAGGGCGACTGCCTCGACCTTGACGCTTCCGGTTAAGGTTAATGATGTCCGCAAGATTCTCAATTTCGTTGCTGTCGAGCACTCCATCGCGCGGAACAAGATCAAACTCGTCGAAGTTCTCCAGAACTCTTCGAAGCGGCCCGGGAGACGTCGTTCTCCCGGCTGCTTCGATTTCGGATTTGCTGATTTTGCCGTCAGAGTCAGCATCAAGACGCAGCAACCTCTGGCTCAAATTTGTGCCGGTCGAATCAGGGGCATCAACGGAAGGCGTACTGGAATCGGGAACCGGTTTTTGCGAATCGTCCGCATATTCCGCAACCAGATATTTCCCAAATGCCGCAAGAAGCAGCAGAGTAATCACAACGGCCGATGTCATCACCAGCCGAAACGCCCAGTGCGGCAACCCGGACCGGCGTTTCCATTGATAAAGACGCCTTCGAAGCCCTGCCCGTGGTTTACGTCGTCGACTGGGTGTTGATGTTTGCCGCGTTTCGTCGCCCCAAAGATCATCAACACTGCTGTCGCCCAGCAATGCCTCTTCTGCTTTCGAACGAGCCTTTGGCAGTCTCTCTTCTGCCCACACAGTGTATTGATTCTTCGTTGTCCTGGCCTCGTCGACCATCTTTTCCATGATCGACGCCGCTGCCGCGTATTGTCCGTCCTGATACAACGAACGAGCCAGCTCGTACTGCTCTTTTGTACGGACCAATTCCGGCGAATGCCCCGTAACTTTTTCGCCAGTAACTTTCCCACCGCTATCCTCGTTCCCTGATTTTAGGGCGTTTGTCAAAGCTACAGCGAAAGCCTGCATAGAATCGAACCGATCTTCGATCTTTTTCGCCATTGCCTTTTCGCACACAGACGCGAACTTCGGTTCAATCTCAGAACGCACTTTCGAGGCATTGGGAGTCGGATCGGAGATGACTGCATTCACGATCGACATTAACGTGCCGTCGCCCGGAAATGGCAACTGACGTGTGAGCAATTCAAACAACAGCACCCCCAATGCGTACACATCAGAATGCGGACCTATCAACTGGTGGTGCCCATACAACTGTTCAGGCGACATGTAACCAGGCGAACCGACGATGGTACCTTCCATCGTCAGGCGAGCTTCAACCTTCTGCATTCCTGCTTCGGTGGCACGGTCTGCATTCGGAGACACGGCCTCTTCCTGCTCATCGGAACCAAATTGTCGAGCCAGACCGAAGTCCATCACGATCGGTTCACCGCGATGATCAATCATGATGTTCGCTGGCTTAAGGTCTCGATGCACGAGGCCATGTGAATGAGCTTCATGAAGCGCAATCGCAATCTTTCTAACGACACGAATGATGTTCGACACTGGAGGAAACG